>JASHQJ010000204.1 GCA_030037595.1 Candidatus Binataceae bacterium | reverse complement strand
CTGACCGATGACCGCATCAACCAGACCGGCGTCGTCGATGTAGCACCAGGGGCCGAACACAATATCGAACTCGAGCGCATCGCGGCGGTGATCAACTATGTTGGTCCACCTCGCGATCCGATCGCTACAAACGTGGGCTGGCTCTCCGCGGTGCGAATCCACGAGCGCACTTTGCTCGACACGCACGGCGCGGAAGTGATGGTCCGCACCAATCCTTACGATCCGATAAAACCCAAGACCCCGATCCTGCTGCGGCTGCACCTCGGCAAGGGCACGATCTACTTCCTCAACGCGTGGCTGCGCCAGGGCGACCAGCGCGCGCGAATCGCGAGCTGGCTCACGATGCTGAGCGGAATCGAGGGCGCCGAGAATTACGATTTCCAGCGCTGGGCCTACTTCAACTGGCTGCTCTACGCGATGACACGGACGGCGGCGGGCGCGCCTCCGGTAGCCTTCGGTGACTGGACCGCGTCGCCGGTTCCCGATCGTCCACAGGTGCGGATTCTCGCGGCGATCTTCTTCACGCTTTCGATTCTTTTCCTCGCCGCGTTCATCATGGTGCGCCGCTACAGCAGGCGTCATCCTGACATGCTTGAGCGGTTCTACCGCCATAGCGCGAGCACCGCGCCACGTCCACAATCGCTGGGCGCCGCGGCTGCGCCTCAGCCTGAATCGAGCGCCGCGCCGAGCCGCGGCGATCGGCGCTGGGAAATCGTAGGCTTCCATCGCCCGCTGAGCGGTTTCTTCTACAACTACCTGCTGTCTTTGTTCATCATGGTGCCGCTCAACTTCGCGGTCACCTTCTACATCGAACGCAGCTTTATCAATCCGTTTCTCGAGGCGCGCGGCGCCTGGGGCGGCGTGCAGCAGTTCATGCTGATCTTCTTCACGCTGCTGAATGTCGGCACTGACCAGGCGATGGTCAAGTATGTCGCCGAGTACCGCCTGACCGATCCGCCGCGCGCGATCATGTTCGCGCAGTTCTTCATCTGGTTTCACGCGCTCGCCGGCGTGTTGCAGATAACGGTGCTGGGGCTGCTCGCGGCCGCGTGGATGCCGCATACCGCCGTCGCTTACCTCTCCTGGATGGTCGTGCTGCACACGCTCATCCAGTTCCCCGGCTTCATCGCGATCTTCTTCAACTTGTTCCGCTCGCTGCAGCGCTTCGACTACGCGCAGCTTCTGATCGTGCTGACCTACGTGCTGAACCCGCTGGTGCAGATGACCTGCGGCATCTACATGCGCCACTGGGGCCTGATGCATCCGGTGTTCGGCGAAGGGATGGGCGTGGTGTTCGGTTTCGCGATCGGCGGCGTGATTGCGAACCTGCTGATGGGCCTATTCTGCGCGATCTTCTACGAGAAGATGGGCTTCAACCTGATGACGATATTCCTCGCGCACTTCGACCGCTCGACGATCAAAAAATCGATCGTTTACGGCGCCAAGTTGATGGGCGGGCAGGTGGCTGGCGCGGCCAGCTGGGGAGTGGTACCGATCCTGATTCTCACGCTGCTGCCCGATGGCCTCGAGCTCAACGAGATTTTCCTCCTCACCTTCGGGTTCACTTTCGGTTATCTCGAGACGGGATGCTACATCTTCACCACGCTGATGCCCTCGATCTCGGAGGCTTACTCGCAGGGGATGGTGCGCCTTACGCGCCGCTACCTCGATCAGGGCATCCGCTGGGCGCTGATGGTGACGATGCTCATGGGGGCGGCATTCATCGCGTTCAGCGACGTCTTTATCGAGGGCCTCTTGCCCGCGCAGTTCGTGCGCGCGGCGACCGTGATCTGGCTGATGCATTGCTGGCGCGTAGCCGACTTCATGACGCGCCTGCCGGACCAGGTGTTCCAGGGAGTAGGCCGCACGGGGACATTCACCTGGACCGCGCTACTGGAGCACGGCAGCCGCATCATCTTCGCCGCGTATTTTCTCCGCACCTACGGCTTCGAAGGCGTCTACTACGCGTTCATCCTCTCTTCGATTCTCCGCGTGATTGTCGCGTGGCCGTTGATGGGGTTCATGGTCGCGTGGCCTTCGATATCGCTCTGGCAGACGATCGTCAATCCTACAATTTCGGGAATCGCGACGTATGCGATCCTGCGGAGCTTTGCGCTCGCCACCTGGCAGGGCACGGGGCACGTTGCGAGCGCGGCCTTTGTAGTGCTGGTGTCGCTCGCCGCGTCGCTACCGGTCTATTTCTTCATCAGCGGACTTCTCGGATGGGACGGCGCAAGCCTGGCGGAATTTCGCGACGCGGCCGAACTGGTGCCTGCTCCCTTCGGGGCGCTTGCCCGGCTCGCGCATCGTATCGCGGCCTATGCGACCGCGATGAGCCCGCTCAATGATCGCTTCCCCGGAAGGCTGATTGCGGAGGCGGCTGAAGAAGCATCAACCTTGACGGCATTGAAGGCCGAGATGCACTGAGCGCGTGTGAAGGATTTCAGCAGCCAACCCGCACTTAGTCCTCTCCCTGGTCAGGGAGAGGAGACAGATAGTTAACGCCGAGTTTCTAAATTGTGGTGATAACCTCAGCCACAGACCGATACGCATGACAATGGAGCGGGCGCGGACGCCCGCCACCACTCCGGAATTTAAGCGCGGCGCTTTGGAACAGCCTCGCCCGCGGCTGGCGCCAGGGGCGGCAGCCGCAAGCTCGGAGAGGCAGCCGCGCGATTCGCCTTCGTGAATCGCGCGGCTGGTGAGGGTGCTGCGCCCGACCCATGCTGCGATGCCCATCGCTGCCCGCTCACCCTCGCGTCACGGCGCGCCAAAAAAAGTGCGGCCCGCGCCGCGTCGACTTCTCCCGCAACTAAGCGGGCGAGGTTATTCAGAGAGAGCGTTCAGAATAGACCTCGAAAAATGTGAATCGACGCAACGATCGATTCGAACTGCATCGCCATCTCCTTTAGCCGCGGCGATAGACGGCGAAGGTCTCCTCGAATTTCGCGACGCGCTCCTGGATCGAACCCACTCGCTGCACGCCGAGGAAGAATTGCACCAACTCCTCGTGCCCGACCTGCCCGCCGGGGCTCATCACCTCGACCAGCTCCTCGATCAGGCCGGGGAACTTCTCGCTCGGGATGTAGTAGTTGGCCCAGCCGAAGTTGCAGTGGCGGTGGAGGATCTTGGCGATCGTCTTCTCGAGCAGCTCGCGCCGCCCGGAACCCTGCTCTCGTTCGTCGTTCAAGTCGATGATCCTCCAGTTGCGAGCCTATGCGCCCTTCTTGACCGGCGCGGCCGGCTCTTCGTCAGCCCATAGTATCTTATGATAGTCGAACCGCATGCCTTCGATCAGGTTGAACTTGATGATCTCGAAGTAAGGGGAAATATCGAAGTCGCGCGGGGTCACCAGCGTCGGCGAAACCATCCTGAGGCGCCCGAACGACTGCTGCGAGGCCTTGGAGCCGATCGGCCAGAGGCGGCGCGACTTGCGCGTCTCGATCGCTGATCCGTCGGGCAGCAATTCGTACTTCGGAACGATCGGAAATTTCACCCGCGCAAAGCATCCTGCGATCAAACTGGAGCATATCACGCGCGTCGGCTCGCCGCTGCCGAACTGGAGAGCCTGGCGGCGGAAGCGCGCCGGCACGAAACTCACCGGCAGGAAGTAGCGCGCGAGGTCGATCACGTTGCGAACGTCGTACTTGTCGCCGACGCTGCGCAGCGCTTCATCGAGCACCTCGGCGAGATCCTCCTGCGAAAGCCGGAACGGACGGCACACGCGCAGATTGAAGTTCCGATACTTGCTGAGCGGCGCGACGATCACGCCGTCATCGACCAGCGCCTCGATGATCAGGTGATTGGCGTCATCAGCGAATTCGGCGGTGAGCTCAGCCTTGAGCTGAGGATTTCGCCGCAAGTACTCGTCGCCGACATAGAGCGCCGAATGCGACCACGAACTCTGCGTCAGGTACTTGATACATTCGCTGATGCGCTCGTTACCCTCGATCAGCAGAACGTCGCCCTTGCGGATGTGGCGTCGCAGCGCGGCCATATCGTTGGCGATATGCAGCTCGTAGCTTTTGAGCGGCTTGGTGAGGACTTCGAGCGCGAGGTCGGCAAGTTTATCGAACAGCACTCTCAGTGGATTTCTCATCTCGGCGGTGCGATTCCGGCGCGCCGCTACCGATCAGCTCGCCGCAAGTTCTCCCAGAATTGACTATAAGGTCGATTATATCCTGGAGACAAGTAAGCATTAGCCGGTAGTGCGAGAAAGGCGGTAATGGCCTAACGAAAATGTCGCTCAGCCGCGGAAGGCGCCCACGATCGCATAGAACGGCACGTCAATTTTCGCCTGCTTTGGATCGTCGGTCTGGATCGCGAGGTCACCGCGGAGTTGGCCCTCGGCCGCGCCGCGCCGCAGCATCACCGTAATTTTGTATTCCTTGCCGGGAGCGACCGCTTCGGCCGACGCGGAGACCGACGGATCCGTGCTCGTGATACCGAGGACCTTGACCGCGCGCGAGCTCGAGTTGCTGAGCTTCAGGATACGGATCGCGTCTTGGCCCGTCTTCACGATTCCAAACGAGATCTGTGCCGGGTCGAGGCTCAAGTCGCCTGCGACCGTTCCGAACACGTCGATCTGCGTCGGTATGCGGTTGGTCGTAATCCCGATCGTGTCGTCGAACGGCCCAGTCGGCATCGAAGGCAACAGCGTGACCTTGAGCGTGCTGCCCGGCGCACCGCCCGGCCCCGGCATCTGCTCAACCTTGATGTTGCTGTTGGAGTTGCCGATCGGCCCGACCTTGAAATCCTTGCCACCGCCCACCAAGTCGTTGACGGTCACGTCCTTGGTCGCTCCCGTCCCCTGTTTGATCGTGCCGAAGTCGAGCTGCGGCGGAGTTGCGCTCACTTGCTGCCTGACGTTGCCCTGGATCGTCATCGCGATCGTCGGATTGTCGGGGTCGTTGGTATAGGCAAGGATCGTGCGGACCTGGTGGCCCTTCTGATAGCGCGTATCGAAGCCGACTTTGATCTCAGCCGCTTCACCAGGAGCCAGATGCGTCTTGCTGGGCGCCGCGACGGTGCACCCGCACGATGTCTTGGTGCCGCGAATCACGAGCTCGCTCTTGCCTTCGTTTTTGATCTTGAAGGCGTAGCTCATCATGCGACCTTCGAGCGCCGAGCCGAAGTCGTAGAGCGGGTTCTCGACGACCGCCTTGGGCTGAGGGCCCGGAGGCGCGGAATTGGCGCCCGGGATGAGAGGATTTTCGCCGAGTTGAGCCGCCGCGGGCGCAGCAGCCATCACTAAAAGTAGCAGGGCCAGGATTAGTCGTCGCATTTTAAGGAACGCGTCCTGCGGTCGAAGGTTTTGAAGCGTCGCACGTCTGTCAGATATCAATCATCGCGCGCGCCGCTTCTTCGTCAAGAGGCTTTGAGCGCGGCCGCTTCGGGAGCGGGCGCGCTTTTTTCGTAGCGGTTCAAGAAATCGGTCGCGAATTCGCCGCGGATGAAATCCGGATCGTGCAGGATCTTGAGATGGAGCGGGATGTTCGTCTTGATGCCGTCGATTTGGTATTCGCGGAGCGCCGCCCGTGCCCGAGCCAGCGCTTCCTTTCGCGTCGCGCCGTGGACTATCAGCTTCGCCACCAGCGGATCGTAGTGCACGGGCACCCGGTAACCGTCATAGAGCGCGGTCTCGACCCGGACACCGAGGCCGCCTGCGGCATGATGATGCGTAACCAGGCCGGGCGACGGGAGATGGCGGTCAGGATCCTCGGCATAGATTCGAAATTCCATCGCCGCGCCGTCAAATTTCACCTGCTTCTGCTTGATTCTCAGCGGCTCGCCCGTCGCAAGCCGGATACTCTCCTTGACGAGGTCGATACCGGTGACCATCTCAGTGACGCCGTGCTCGACCTGGATGCGCGTGTTCATCTCGATGAAGTAAAACTCGTGGTTCGGCGCGAGCAGGAACTCTACCGTACCGACGTTCGAGTAGCCGACGACTTCAGCCGCGCGCACCGCAGCCTTACCCATCTTCTGGCGCAGGCGCTCGTTCAGCACGGGGCACGGCGACTCTTCGATCACCTTCTGATGGCGGCGCTGGATCGAGCAATCGCGCTCGCCGAGGTGGATGACATCGCGATGGCTGTCGGCGACGATTTGGAACTCAACATGGCGTGCGCGCTCAAGATATTTCTCCAGGTACATCGTGCGTGAGCCGAAGGCTGCCTCCGATTCGCCCTGCGCAATCGGAAACATCTTCGATAGCTCATTCGCGTCGCGCACGACACGCATCCCCTTACCGCCGCCTCCGGCTGCCGCCTTGATCAGCACTGGAAACCTCAGGCGCTTGCCGTCCGCGAGCGCGTCGCGAAGCTCGGTCACGCCCTTGCCCTCGCTGCCAGGGAGAACGGGCACTCCTGCGCGCGTCATGATGCGACGGGCGCGAGGCTTGTCACCCATCAGGCGGATATGGCGCGCGCGCGGGCCAACGAACGTCAGCCCTGAGCGCTGGCACGCCTCGGCGAAGTCGCCGTTCTCGGACAGGAAGCCATAGCCGGGATGCACCGCGTCGGCGCCGAAGGTGGTCGCGGCGCTCAGAATAGAAGGGATATTGAGATAGCTGTTCTCCGCAGCAGGCGGGCCGATACAGACCGACTCATCGGCCATCCGCACGTGCAGTGCGTCCTTGTCGGCCGTTGAATAGACCGCGACGGTCGGAATACCAAGCTCGCGGCATGCGCGAATGATTCGGATTGCGATTGTCCCCCGATTGGCGACGAGCAGCTTTTTGAACATCCAAGCGCTCCTGTTCAGGCAACTTCCAGAATCATCAGAGGTTGCCCGTACTCAACGGGTTGTGCGTTGTCGGCGATGATCCGGACGATACGGCCGGCGGCGGGCGCCTCGATCTCGTTCATCATCTTCATCGCCTCGATGATGCAGAGCGGCTGACCTTTGCGCACCGAGGATTCTTCCTCGACGAAGGGCGCGGAATCAGGCGATGCGGCGCGATAAAAAGTGCCGACCATCGGGCTTTCGATCAACTTCTGGTTCGGCGCGAGCTGTATCGTGCCGACGCTTTGCCCGGCGTCCTCGGTCACGGCCTCGACCTGGTTGACTTTGGGCGCCGACTTGATCGGCTTGGCGCCAGTCCGGGCAACCACCGGTGGCGCCTCAACATTTTGTGCACTTCCGCGCACGAGGCGGACTTTGCCGCGGCGATCCTCGATTTCCAGCTCGACCACGCCGTATTCCTGCATCAGGTGGAGAAGCGCCTTGATGTCGCGGGAATCCTTGACATCGCCGCGAATCTTCTCGGGCATGGGGCGGCTCCGGTCGCGAGCAGCTTCGGAAGGCACTTTTAGTTGGCCTCCGCACGGGAAGCATCGATCGCGGCGTGGGCTGCCCTAAGCGCCAGATAGTAACCTTCTGCACCAAATCCCATGATTCTACCTACAACGATATCGGCAATCGTCGAGCGGCGACGAAATGCCTCACGCTTATAGACGTTTGAAAGATGCACTTCGATTGTGGGCACCGCGACCCCGGCGATCGCATCGCGAATCGCGACGCTCGTGTGAGTATACGCGCCGGGGTTAATCAGCAAAAAGTTAACCTTGCCGCGGGCCGCCTGGATTTTATCGACTATCGCGCCCTCACTGTTCGATTGGAAAGTTTCCACCTTGATTCCGAATTCGCGGCCCATTTCCTTGAGTTTTCGGTCGATATCAGAGAGGCGCGTGCGCCCATAAACCTCCGGCTCGCGCTCGCCGAGCAGGTTGAGGTTGGGACCGTGAACAACCAGAACGGCCGCAGGTACGGGTTTCGCTGCGGTCGATTCCTCCGAGGTGGAGGCCTTTTGCCGCGTCACCATCCCCGCCAATCGCCTATGGGGCATTGAATCCCAGCTATCCCCCAACTGCAAGTGCGCCCGCCCTGGCTGTAAACTGGTCAGGGAATGAGCTAGCAGGCGCTATCGCAGAGGATAGCAGGTTTCTTCGATCGGCGGCCTGGCGCGTGGAGGTATGTCGCAGGCTTCGCCATGCTCGCAATCGGAGTCGCGCTCGCAGACTCAGGGCGCAATAAGCGCGGCAGGCTCATCGTCCTCATCGGGAGTGATGCGCTTCCAATGACGCCGTCCGTCGCGCACTCGAATCAGCCCGGAAGGGCATTGGGCAACTGGCGAGGCCTGAGCTGCGGGCTGATCAGGACCGGCAGCTTGCGCCGCAGGTATGCCGATCGCCAGCACTATCGCGCCGACGACAGCGGTGAGCGCGCGGGTTTTGGCGACCGGCAGCATTAACTTCCTGATAGCAGCGGCCGCGGAGAAATCGCCAGTCGAAAGTGCCTCGGCTCGGTCCCTCCAATCAGAGATTGACAAGAGCAGGCACAACCACTGTGGCGGCGCCCGTCGCGACCACGCCGTTGTTATCGGTGCATTGCACGGTGAGTGTTACGTCGCGCGGCGCCAATCCAAAAAACTCGTCGACGGCGAGTATCTTCGCATTCAGCGGCCCAGTGATTTGGCCGACGTCATTGCCGATTGATGTGATTTTGCAAACCGGCGGATTCGGATCGCACGGCGCCGACACGTTAACCTTCACTGTGATTGGAACCAGCAGGCCGCTTAATGCAATCGTCGAGGGACTGGCGGTGACTTTGCTGATAATTGGCCCCGGATTTGTCACCGTGACACTCGTCGAGCAGCTGCTCGAATTGCCCGAGGCGTCCTTGACGTTGCAATTGATAGCAGTCGTACCGAACGAAAAGCTCGGCCCCGCGGGCGTGCACACCGGCGCGCCAACGCCAGGGCAGTTGTCC
>JASHQJ010000203.1 GCA_030037595.1 Candidatus Binataceae bacterium | reverse complement strand
AACGAACAGCGATAAGTGACATGAAGCGCATTTTTTGCGGCCAGCGTTTGCGTATCGCCCGATTGTTTCGCGGGATGACGCAAAGCGACGTTGCCGAAGCGCTCGGGTTGCGCTGGCAGGATATCGACCTCGAGCGCCGCACGCTCATCGTCAACCGCATCCTCGAACGCATCGGCCGTGGCGACGGGTCAAAGCTTATGCTTGTCGAACCGAAGACCTCACGCTCGCGCCGAACGGTCAATCTACCGGATGCGGCCGTCCGGGCGCTGAGGGTTCACAAGGTTCGCCAGCTCGGAGAGCGCTTGATGGCCGGCTCGCGCTGGCAGGACCGAGGTCTCGTTTTCCCGAGCACAATTGGCACGCCTCTTGAGCCGCACACCCTACATGACGATTTCAAGCGCATCCTCGCCAAGGCCGAGCTTTTCGATATTCGGTTTCACGATCTCCGGCATTCGGGCGCTTCACCAATGCTCGCGCAGGGAATCCCACTGCGCTCGATTCAGGAAGTCCTCGGGCACAGTTCGATAACGCTGACGGCGAATTTATACGCGCACGTCGGCGAGCAGCTAAAGCGCGAAGCCGCCGATGCGATGGACGCCATTTTGAAGCGGCGGTCGATGAGCGTCAAAAACCAGAAAATCGACCCATTTTTTGGCCTCGTGGCTGTCAAACGCGGCTGTCAAATACAGTGACAGTGTTTCGCAGATTTCAGATTTCCCTTTGTTTTTGAGTGCCGGGGGCGGGATTCGAACCCGCACGGGGCTTTCGCCCAGAGGATTTTAATTCGATGGCAAACTCTCCGAGCACGTCCACCGGTAATTAAACCGTACGTGTATCCGTCCATCGACGTTCGGCGGACCCACCCAAAACGATCGTAGTGGGCGTCAAATGGGCGTCAGCAGGGAATTCTATTTGGACGCGGCCGGAGCACCAGTCGTGAGGCAGGGATCGCGCGCGGTCCTGTCGACCCGTGCGCCCATGCGCTATGCGTTGCTTGAAAGCTAGTTCGCGAGAATCTGATCCATTTTGTCACCCATGTCCTGCATCATCGACGGCATCACGTGACTGTAGGTGTTCGCAGTTAGGGCGATCGTGCTGTGTCCGAGCAGTTCCATAATCGCTCGGAGTTGCACGCCCTGCGCCAGCAGGAGCGACGCCGCGGAGTGGCGAAGATCGTGGAAGCGCGTTGACATCGGAATTTTGGCATCAATCTCCGGCCTATTTGCCTTTTCGATCATACGTTTGAAATGCGAGACGGCCGAACGCCCCTCGAGAGGAGTCCCGATGGTGGTGGTAAACACGAGGCCGTTTTCTTTCCATCCGGATCCTGCGAGGAGGCGCTCTTGGATCTGACGCATGCGATGCGCGCACAACGCCTTTACAAGAGTGTCGGGCATCCGCAGGGTTCGCCGGCTGCGGTCGGTCTTGGGTTCGGTGAAGACGAGTTTTCCCTTCCCAGTGCCGAGTCTTTTCCCACCCATACGCTGCAATGTCCGCCGAATCGAGAGTTGCGCGCCATCGAGATCGATATCACTCCACCGCAGGCCGAGCGCTTCACCTTCTCGCAACCCGAGACTCAAGGCGACGCTATAGAGAGCTTCAAGCCGTTCTCCTTTTGCGGCATCGAGGAATTTTCGCGCTTTCACCGGGTCGAGCGGAGCGATCTGGTGATGCCGTACTTTCGGACTATCGACCAGTTTCGCGACGTTGCGGCCGACGAGGTTCCACTTCATCGCGGTGTCGAGCGCGTGGTGCAAGATGACGAGGCTTAGCTGCACGGTCCGCGGAGAGAGACGGCCTTTCAGCCTCTCGTTTATGAAGGTCTGCACGTGCTGGGGCGAGAGCTTGAATAGTGTGTGCGTCCCAAGCGAGGGTCCGAGATAGAGTCGCACGTGCTGATGGTATTGCTGATGGGTGGCAGGACGCACGCTTGGTTTAACGGACTCTTCCAGCCACCGATCGAGGAAGTCCTGTACCGTCTGGCGCTCGACGGCGACTGGCAGGCCACGCGAGAGATCGGAGCGCGCCTTGAGCAGTTCCTCTTCGACTGAGGCTTGCGTGGCGCCGAAATAGCTCTTCCTGATGCGCTTACCGTTGACCCACCCGAGGCTAAGCCGGGCTACCCATCGCCCGTCGCGCCTTTGGTAGATATTTCCTTCGCCGGCTCCGGGTTTTCTAGCCATGGTTCCCATCCTCTCAGTCTTCGGACTTCGCTCGTTCACTGTCTGCGTCAACCTGAAGATACCAGCAGCCAACGCTCCTTTTGAAAAATGGAACTCTTGCCCGCATTGCGTTCCCGTCTGATGGTCACCGCTTGCGCCGTTCGAGAACGGATTTTCGGTTCTTCGCGTAATACCGTCGAGAGGCATCTCTCATCGCGGCTCGGCGCCCGCAAGTTGGGCAGTACGAGCGCTCGCCCGTCGAGGGAGGCCGGGTCGGGAAATAGAAGGTGCCGCAGCCCGAACAAACACGAAGGTCCGCGCTGCAATTCGCGGCAAATGCTACCTGCGCCGCAATCAATGCCGAAAGCGCGGAGATCGGATTGACCGGAACAAGCTCAAGTTTAGGAGTTTTGCCCTTAACGCTACGAAAGCGCAGAGCGAGCGGTGCCATCTCAAGCCAGGTGTCGACGGCGTCGCTCAGCTCGGCGCGAAACTTCACAAAGCGACCGGACGCCGCCCCCGTAATTTTTTGCCCTTCACGGATTGTGTTGGCACTTTCCAGCAGCTCTCCATAATGACGGGCGTACCAGCGCCATCCCTCAAGCGATTCGGCGAACTAGGTATCGGGTTCAGGACGTTTTCCGCTTGGGAAGCAGGCAGCGTCGATACCAGCGTGTGCGTGGCTAACCAGGTCTGCGAAGTCCACTTTGGCTTTTACCGCTATCCGGGCGATCATGAGCGGCCGAAGGCTGGGATGGCCATACGGGAGCCAGTGCGAGCACAAGCCGAGAACGCCGTACCGGTGGGCATAATCCTGAATCTTGCCTTCTTCGGCTTCGGCCAGTGCAAGGAAGTCGGTCAGAAGTTTTCTCCCCTGTTTTTCGAAATCTGGCACCTTTGCCCGTGCGAACCGATATCTAAGGCAGCCGCCCTGTACGCTCATATCGATCGGAACTAACGGGCTACCAGCAAACAACTCGCGCTCTAAACGTCCGCTGAACGGATCGTACAAATGATGCAGTCTCATATCATTCTCATATCCTATTTTTTGCCACAGGCGTCGAACACGGAATGCTGAAGACCGCGCGATACGCGCGGGGAGAAATCGAACCATGAGTGAACAAATTTTCTATCAGGTCAGTGAAGTTAGCGACCTAATAGGTTGTTCAAAGAGCAAGGCTTATGAGTTGGTCGCTAGTGGCATCATCCCATCAACGCACATCGGCTCCCTGCTTCGTGTTCCGTGCTCAGGGCTCGAAGCTTTCATCAAGCGCGCAACCGAGCAGCTTGGTTTCGAGTGCGCGCGCGATGAAACCCGCCGACCTGCTCTCGCGGCTGCGCCGCGTGCGGCGATCCGGATCGGGATGGTCGGCCGCCTGTCCGGCGCATGACGATCGACGCAATTCTTTCTCCGTCCATTTGCGCAATGGTCGCTTTCTTGTCCACTGCCACTCTGGGTGCGAATTTTCGGACATCCTTCAGTCGCTCAACATCCGCGCCGCTGATCTGCGTGCGGAGGGCGGAACGGTTGGAGAGCCGTCACAAGAAGAACGCATCCGCTCGGCACGACGCCTATGGGATAAATCGCAACCCGCGACCGGAACGGTCGTTGAAAAATATCTCGCCGCGCGCGGTATTACCGCTCCAATTCCGCGGACGATTCGCTTTATGCCGCTCTTGATGCATCGCAATTTCGGCTGCCCTTTCCCCTGATGGTCGCTGGCGTACAGAACGCGGCCAGCGAATTCCCGGGCGTAGCCGTCACCTGGCTGTCTGCAGATGGTACCGACAAGGCGCCCGTCGAAACTCCGCGAGAGATTTTCGGTCCGATTCGAGGCGGCGCAGTCCGGTTAGCTCCGCCCAGCGAAACCCTCGCGATCGCTGAAGGGATCGAAATAGCTCTTAGCGTTTTGCAAGCAACAGGGATTCCGACAGGCAGAACCGCCCTCGAGGATCAATCCGAGTACGCGTTGGCGACGGCTCCCCAAACGGGAGGTGGTTCTGCTTTGCGGTACACGCTGAAACAAGCCTACTCTTGACCGTCTTTCGAGCCAGGGAGGCGCGTAACAACGATGCGCTGCTCGAGGTGCGGGGCTGAAAATCGTGAAGGCGCAAAGTTCTGCAAAAGCTGCGCGGCGCCGATTCCTGCCAATTGCTCGAATTGCGGCGCGACCCTCCAGCCCGAGTCAAAGTTTTGCGACGAATGCGGCATGGCTTTGAGCCGGGCCGCGACGGCGCCACCAATAAAATCGAATGATTCGCTAATTCGGGTAGCTGACGCACCTGCACCCGAAACTCTCGCCGGCGAGCGGAAGACTGTGACCGCGCTTTTCGCCGACATCAAGGGCTCGACCGAGCTGGAGCAGGACCTCGATCCCGAAGAGGCGCAAGCACTAGTCGACCCCGCGCTGAAGCTGATGATCGATGCCGTCCAACGCTACGACGGCTACGTCGTGCAGAGCACCGGCGACGGCATCTTCGCCTTGTTCGGCGCGCCGGTCGCGCACGAGGACCATCCGCAAAGGGCACTCTACGCTGCACTTCGCATGCAGGAAGAACTGCGCCGCTACTCATCCCGCTTGAGACAGGGCGGCAACCTCCCGATTGAAGCTCGTATAGGAGTGAACACCGGTGAAGTGGTGGTTCGGTCGATCACAACCGGGCAAGGGCACACCGAATACACACCCATAGGTCACACCACCAATCTCGCGTCGCGGATGCAGGCGTTGGCGCCTACAGGATCGATCGCAGTCAACGAGCAGACGCGCAAGCTGGTCGAGGGTTACTTCGCGCTCAAGCCGCTTGGACCTACCAAAGTCAAAGGACTGTCGGAATCGGTCAACGTTTACGAGGTGGCCGGTCTTGGGCCGATCCGCACGCGCCTGCAACGCGCGGCGGGACCCGGGCTGACCAAGTTCGTCGGGCGTCAGCGCGAGATGGATGCGATGAAGCATGCCGCCGAGCAAGCCAAGGCCGGCCGCGGCCAGATCGTGGCCGCGGTCGCCGAGCCGGGAGTCGGCAAGTCGCGCCTGTTGTTCGAGTTCAAAGCGACATCGCAATCGGAGTGGATGGTGCTGGAAGCGCTTTCGGTCTCGCACGGTAAAGCCTCTGCATTCCTGCCGGTGATCGATCTGCTGTGGAGCTATTTCAAGATCACCTCTGATGACGATGAGCGCACGCGACGCGAGAAGATCAACGGCAAGATCGTCACGCTCGATAAATCACTCGAGGACGCGCTGCCGTATATACACGCGCTTCTGGGATTGACCGGTGAGAACAGTCAGATCGCGGAAGTCGAGGCGCAGACTCGCAAGCGCCGCTCGCTCGACGCGATCAAGCGTATCCTGCTGCGTGAGAGCCTCAACCAGCCGCTGGTCGTGATCTTCGAAGACTTGCACTGGATCGATAGTGAGTCGCAGGCGTTCCTGAATCTGCTCGCGGATTCCATCGGTACCGCGTGCATCCTGCTGCTGGTCAACTATCGGCCCGAGTACCGCCATGAGTGGGGGCACAAGACCTACTACACCCAGTTGCGCCTTGACCCGCTCGGCAAGGAGAGCGCCGACGAGATGCTCTCCGCGCTACTCGGGGACAATGCTGAACTTGGGGCGCTGAAGCGGCTCATCATCGAAAAGACCGAGGGCAATCCGTTCTTCATGGAAGAAACGGTGCTGGGGTTGGTTGACGAGGGAGCGCTGGTGCGCAACGGAACCACCAAACTCACGCGCCCGCTGAGTCGGCTAAAGATTCCGCCCACGGTGCACGCAATACTCGCGGCGCGAATAGAGCGGCTGAGGCCGAAGCAAAAAGAGTTGCTGCAAACGCTCGCCGTCATCGGCACCGAGTTCAAACTCGGTCTGGTCAGCAAAGTTGCCGCAAAACCGGGAGCGGAGTTGGAGCCGATGCTCTCTGAACTCCAGTTGGGTGAGTTCATTTATGAGCAACCCGCGGTTGGCGACGTCGAGTACATCTTCAAACATGCGCTAACCCGCGACGTAGCCTATTCCTCGGTGCTGAAGGAGCGGCGTCAGCTGCTCCATGAACGAATCGGCGCGGCGCTGGAGTCACTGTACGCCGAGAGCCTCGACGACCACCTCGGCGAGCTGGCCCATCACTACGCGCACAGCGGCAATCCGCTTAAGGCCGCGGGGTATTGCTTGCGAGCAGTCAGACAGTGCGCGAACGGCGGGTCTTATGCCGAAGCGCTCGCGCTGTTCGAGACAGGACTTGAGCAGCTACGGAAGCTTCCCGATAGCGACCGGCGCTCGGAGCTGGAGTTCGATCTCCGGATAGCGGTCTTCAATTCACTCATGACCACAAAGGGTTACGGCTCAGCCGAAACCGAGCAGTCGTCGGCGCGGGCAATTGTGCTTT
>JASHQJ010000202.1 GCA_030037595.1 Candidatus Binataceae bacterium | reverse complement strand
CTCGGCAATGAGCTGGAGCGCGACCACGTCGAAGGCTTCGACAAGGTTGAGATCACGGCGCCGAAGCCGGTTACGCTGTTCCGCTCCTCCGCGGCGCGCAATCGCTCCGTGCGCAACCGCCCGCGCTCCCGCTGGGCGTAGCTCGTCAGTCCCCAAGGACGTCACACGTCAGTTGACCTTGTGTCACAGCAGATGTTGCATTTGAGTGCATCTGATTAGGACCTTGCTGCATAAGGGACTGCATGAACTCTTCACCAAAGGAAGAGGCGCGAGCGTGCCACCGGATCTGCGCAAACGTGTCTCAACCGATTGACGATCCTTGACGCCGCGACGAGCGTTCGGGAGGTCACCGGCGTGGGCTTTGACACCCATGCCTTTACTGGGACTCATTCGGTGCGTTACGCGATGTCAGTCAACGGTCCCTCGCGGATTACGTTTGAGTTCAGTGAAGGTGACTCGCTGCGAGTGGACCGTGAGCAGTACCATTAATGAGTCATTTCAGATGAGTCGTAAGAAAAGGGAATACCCAGTTTTGTCAGCATCGATCGCGCTCCGGTTCATCCCGGCAGGATCTTTGCCGAAGAGGTGATGCCTCAATTGAGAAAGACCAGGATCATCGCTGAGATCGCATCGATTCTGGGAGTGAGCCGGCAGAATCTGTATCGCGTGATGGACGGCGAGGTTTCCATTACGCCGGACGTGGCTGCGAGGATTGGAGCACTTGTTGGAAACGGCGCGCGTATCTGGCTTGCGATGCAGGCGGATTACGATGCGTGGGAAGCGACTAATCGGCTCGCTCCGGTGCTTAAGTAAATCGGCAGATATTCCGCCTGATGTTGAGACTCGAATTGGTGTCCTGATTGATTTCCGGCTGAGCGGCAGGTTGTGACATCCGGTTGCGATCGGATAAAGCAACCTGCCATGCGATTGACCCGGGCGCCATTTCTTGTCCTGGCGGCGGTGCTCTCCCTCGCGCTCGTCTCGTGCACTCCAGCCAAGCTGGTGTTGAGCGGCGGCGAACAGCATCCGCATCCGCTGCCGCGCGTCACTGAACCCGGTCCCAGTGTTCTGATCTTCGGTTTTGACGGGACCGGCTACAATCAACTCGACGAAGCGATCCAATCGGGCCGCGCGCCCAACCTCGCGGCGCTGCTCGGCAAGAATCTTGGCGGCGGGTTATATGACCATGCGTATTCGGCGCCCGATGCTGAATCGATCTTTCCCTCGATAACTGTCGCGGCGTGGTCGGCGATCTTCACCGGCGCGCCAACCGCCTACAACAGTATTCCCGGCAATGAATGGTTCGCGCGCGAGCAGATGCAGTTCTACGCGCCCGTGCCGGTCTCGGTGCCCGAAACCAGCGACACGCTCAAGATGCTGAGCGACAACCTGGTCGGCCGCCAACTCACTAGTCCGACGCTTTATCAGCAGGCGGGCGTGAGTTCCGGCGTTTCGATGAACATGATCTATCGCGGCGCCGATACGTTCACGATCGTTGCGCCGTCGGCGTTTGTGACGATGGTAAGCGACTACATGACCGGAACATCAGAAACCGCAAACGCGAACCGCGCGCTCTATCAGCATCTCGATGAGAATTCCGTGGCCAAGCTGATTGGCACTTTTAAGGCGCGCGGCATTCCGCGCCTGCAGACCGTCTATTTCCCCGGTATCGATCTTTACACCCACGTCGCGCCCGGCGATCCGCTCAAGCAGGAAGTCGGCTACCTCGAAGAAGTGACCGATCCGCTAGTCGGCAAAGTGATCGCCGAGTATCAATCGCGCGGCATGCTTCAGAACACTTACGTGCTGGTGATCGCGGATCACGGCCACACTCCGGTGCTGAATGACAAGCAACACGCACTTGGAGTCGATCCCGATACTGGGCCGGCCGCGGTGCTGAAGAACGCCGGCTTTCGGATGCGTCCGTTCGTGCTCAATCCATCGTCGGCGCAGCACGATTACCAGGCCGCGTTCGCCTACGAGGATTCGATCGCATACGTTTACCTCGCTGACCGTTCGACCTGTCCGAATCCATCCAACAAGTGCGACTGGACGAAGACTCCCCGCTTCAAAGAAGACGTGATGCCCGCTGTGCGCGCGTTCTACGATGCCAACAAGACAGGCAAGGGCGCGCCGCGCCTCAAGGGCACGCTGGAGATGATTCTTTCGCGCGAGCCCGGGCTCGACGGTGGTGTTACGCGCGAGTACCGCGTTTACGACGGACGGAGATTGGTCGAACTCGCGCGCTACATGGAAGACCATCCCGAGCTCGATTTGGTGGATATCGATCGGCGGATGAAATGGCTCAGCGTCGGGCCGCATGGCAATCGCGCGGGCGACATCCTGCTGATGGCCCGCACCGGGCTCAAGGTTCCGATCGCGAAGCGCTACTACTTCGCGCATCTGTTTCATTCGGTTCATGGCAGCGGCTCCGAGCAGGACAGTCACATCCCGCTGATGCTCTCGCATCAGGGATGCAGCGGGCGGACCTTGAAGTACGCGATGCTGGACGTGACGGGTGCGCGGCCGACTCAGCTCAAGTTCACGCCGCTGGTGTTGAAGCTGCTTGGAAAGAATGGCCGCGACGAAATCTGCCGCGCCGAATCTCAAGTAAAGGTCGGCGTGACGGCTCCTGGAGCCGCCACGCCTGGTTCGAATTCTAGGCCTTGAAAGCCGCGATTTCCTTTTCAATCACCGCCTTGAAGCTCGGGCGGCTGTGGATGCGCTCGACATAGGCCGCAAGTTTCGGCCAGCGCTTTGGATCAACGCTGCATCCGGCGAGCTTGAAGTTCACGAACTGTGTGGCGACGCCGATGTCAGCGATCGTGAAACGATTGGCAACGAGGTACTGCTTGTCGTCAATTTCCTGTTCGAGGTAGTCGAACAGTGGCGGAACTTCCGTCTCGAGCACTTTCTGGATCGCGGCTTCGTCAGCCGGCTGGTTCATGAAGCGCGGCCCAATCACGCGAGGAAAGAAAACCTTCGCGCCCGTGACGGGCGCGAGACCGCCATCGCCGAATTCCTCGAACCAGAGCGCACGTGCGTAGTCGTACGGATCGGATGGGTAGAGAGGTGGCTCGGGATGCGTCCGCTCGAGGTACGCGATGATCACGGACGAATCCGGCAGCGTGCGATCGCCGTCGCGATAGGCGGGAATCTTTCCGAGCGGACTGATCTTGCGATACTCCGGGTTGGGGCCGAACGGGATCACTTGTTCGTGATCGTATTTGATGCCCTTCTCGGTGAGCGCGACGATCGCTTTCCTCACGAACGGCGAACCCAATGCTCCATATAACGTCGGCATAACGAATCTCCTCGGTTGCGTTTTGATACCTTCGCTACCAATACGGGCGATTGCGATCTCAGGCAACCACCTTTCTTGAACAGAGAGCCTTAAACGCAGAACGCCAAGAGCTCCGGATGCTCTTGGTGTCCTGGGTGGTGAGAGACGTAGCTTCGTCGCGGATGCTAAGCGGCGCGCTGTTTCTTGTTGCGATGCGCCGCTTCGATTCGGCGCAGCTCTTCCCAACTCAGATACGAGGTGAAGCTGTTTTCGTTGAAGAACAGCACCGGCCCGTTACAGATAAAGATGTAATCGGTGTCCTCGAGCGCGGTGGTCGCGCCGTGCACCATCCCGTTGGCCTCGTAAACGTAGTCTCCGGTCTTCAGGATGCCGGTGCGGACCTGGAGCTTGCCCTTGATCACGAAGGTGTGCGAGGCCGACAGATGCTTGTGCGGCGGTGCGACGTAGCCCTTGAGCCATCGGAACAAAACGGCCCAGGTGCCTGACTCGGAGCCGGTCCAGAGGATCTTCATGAACGCGCGCTTCGGATCGTCCTCGGATGGAATCCAGTCCATCTTCGAGGAGCTGACGAGCGTGTCCATCAATTCGCTGTTGAAAGGACTGATATCCTGCGGGAGCGCCATGACGATTCCTCCTTGCCGTTCCTACAGCGAATTCGGTCGTCCGATCAATCGCGTTTCACGATTTGGGCAGCGGGCCAGTCAGCGATGCGCGCTGCGAAATCTCGATAAAGTTGCCGTCCGGATCGCGGACGAATGAAATCCGCGCCACCTCGCCGAGCGTCATCGGCGCCGACCCTTCCCACACGCCGAGCGACACGAGCCGCCGATGCTCCGCGTTGCAATCGCGCACCTGGATCGTGATGTAGCGAAAGCCGGTCGCGCGCATCGAGGCCAGTGCTTCCGCGGCCGTGGTCGGCGGGGATTTTTCGGCACGTGTCGAGGTCGGATCGTGCGCGAAACTCACGATCGTTTCGCCGAGGCGGTAGCGGCCCGCTGCGATTTTTTCACCGCCGAGCGCCTCGCCATAGAAGCGCGCGAACGCATCGGGATCGGTGACAGCAAGATGAATCTCGATCTGCGTGATCGACCGTTGCCCGGATGGCACCAGCTCGAGCGGTGTGCCGTCGGGATCGGCGAGCGCAATCGGCATTGGCGTACGCGGATCGGCGATGGTGATCTTGCGGTAGCCGACCGGCGGCGCGGCCACGACGGGATCGCGCGAGTGATTTATCTTGAGCACCGAGCCGAGCAGGCCGTAGCGGTATTGGCGCGCGCCTGCGCCGAGCGGAAGCATCTCCTCGAATTTGAGCCCGAGGCGCTCGCCATAAAACGCGCGCATCTCGTCCAGGCGGTTGGTGAAAAGGCCGACGTCGATGAATCGCTTCGCCAGGTCCATGCTTGCCTCTCCGTGGACCCGATCCTTGCCGAAGCGCAGAGGTTAATCAAACGGCGGCCGCGTCTTCGAACAGTGTGTAAACAATGATCTGAGCAAGTGCTCCGATGACGCGTGCATCGGCAAGCATCGTTGTGCCCAGCAAATCCCAGAACAGGCGATCCATCAGCGCGGCGAAGAGCGCAACCTCGATATCGCGGCGCGCTCCGGGCAATTGCTGCAACGCACCGAACACGCCGCGCAGGCGGGCAGTCGTCCAGGCGCGAATCCGAGCGTCGAGTGCGAAGAGCCGGCGGTCGGAGAGTCTTGCCTCGCGCCACGCGCGGTAAGCGCCGGCGTAGGCGAGATCGGTCGCGACGCCGGCGCTGAGTACTGCTTCGATCGCGCCGCGGAGAGAGTCGGCCGCCGGCTGCATATCGATCCGCTCCAGCTTTTGCAGCAGGTCATCCATCAAGACAAGCAGGAGCTGACGCTTGGATCGAAAATGTTGATAGAAGCCGCCGACCGCGCTTCCCGCGCGCCGCGCGATGGCGCTGATAGACGTCGCTTCGAAGCCGCCCCGGCCGAATAGCTCCAGCGCCGCGCGGAGCAGCGCCGCGCGCTTATCGCGGCTTCGGCGTTGCGCGGGCTCGGGTGGCAGCTTTTCGCCGGCGAGCATATGCGGCCGTTCGGCGGCCGCGGTCCGCGCCGGAGCTTTTTTTCCCCTGGTGCGCGAGCGCTTTGCCTGACGACGTTCGCCCGCGCTCATCGGCGCGCGAAGCTCACCCCGAAGAGCGCTCCCGCGCAACAAATCAGGATCCATCCACCGAACAAGCCCGCGGCCTCGCCTGGCATATTTGGATAGACCACCGGAAAGAAGATGGTGCTGAAGGTGTCGAGCACGAGGCTTGGCATCACGAGCAGGATGCCCGCGGCTGACCACTGCTCGCGCTGGATTGCGGCGTCGGCGCAGATTCGCCGCGCCACCAGAGCCATCAGTGGAAAGCTCGTGAGCAACAAAATCGCGACCCCTGCGGGATTGGCCGGCTGGAGCACATACTGACCCGCGCAACGCAACACAATCGAGGCCGCGAGCCAGATGATGAAGCCGACAATCAATACGCGTCGCATGGCATCCTCCCCGCGCTTCTAGTCTGAATCTGAATTCAAGTTCTAATTCAGAACGCGAGTCAAGCGGAAATCGCCC
>JASHQJ010000201.1 GCA_030037595.1 Candidatus Binataceae bacterium | reverse complement strand
CGCGCCTTCTGGAAGTTCAACTATACAACTTAATCTTCGCCGTAGGGTATGCCGTTGCGGGCGCATAGTGCGCGGAGCTCACGGATCATCCGCTCGGCGCGCGCGAGATGCGCGACCGCGATGAAAATCGCGAGCGCGGCGAACGTCAGCGCTCCCGTCGCCCAGTACATATGGCTCAGCACGCTGCCGCCGTGAATCACGCCCACACCTTTGGCATACGCAATGAACAACAGCACGAGCGATACGAGGCAAAGCCCGATAGTCACCCGCGTCATCGAAAGATCTATTTTCCGCTGACGGCGCGCCGGTCGATCGCGGGCAGCTCGGTCAGCTCAGGTTCTTTGAGCAGATGGCTCGGACGCTCGCGCTCGGTGTAGGTCTTGAGCTCAGGGCGCATCGGATTGTAAACCGCCGCGTCCTGCTCCTTGTACCACGCCTGCATCTCGTCCATGTTGCCCTCGCGGCCCTTCTCGGCGAGCACGCGCGAGCGATGCATCAGCAGTTCCTTGGTCTCGACGAAGTCCTTGCGATCGAAGCCCCAGATGCGCGGATGCACGTAGGTGTCCATGCGGATCGCGTCGCACGGGCAGGCCTCGACGCATAGCCCGCAGTAGATGCAGCGAAGCGTGTCGATCTCGTAGCGTACAGGGTATTTCTCGACGTTTGGATCGGGTGACTCGCCCGCCTCGATATAGATGCACTGAGCGGGGCAGGCCGTCGCGCAGAGAAAGCACGAGGTGCATCGGACGGAATTGTCTTCGCGAAGCGTCAGCCGATGGCTCCCGCGGTAGTTGTCGGGATAGTGCTTGCGCTCTTCGGGATACTGGGTCGTGGTGGTGGCTCTTTTATCCTTCGCGAGGCCGAACAGGTGCGCGGTGTGGAGCGCGAGGTTCCGCACCATGTGGTAGTTGGTGATGGCGATGCCCTTCAGGATTTCCGGCAGATAGAGCCGCTCCCAGAAGGTCATTTCTTCCCGTCGTTTCATGCGCAGACAATCGTAGTCGTCGGATTAATCAGACGAAAGCACGCGTTTTGGAGCGCTCCTCAAGCCACTATACGAACCGCCTCAAATAGCAGTCAAGGCGGAGGCGAGATGCTTGCGCTCCTGCTGCACTCCTCTACCGATTCGCTGAGTTCGATGACCACATACCGAAGGTGCTGAGCCCGCCTGTTGCGGTGGGAACTACGTCGACGTCGACCGGGAAGCCGTCGACCTCCGACGGCGCCTCGCGTTCGACGTCGGTCACATATTCGGGTTTGTCCACTTCCACGTCCAGGACGACTTCGCCGATGTTGTTCAACTCCGTTGCTACGCCGACCACGTGCGGAATCTTCATCAACTCGGCCAGATGCTCTTTGCGGACCTGCGCAATCTCTACCGCGTCGGGATGAAGTTCATCGGACTGGGCCGCGGCGACCCCGCCAACCGTCATCGCGAGGGCGATCTCAAGAATGATTGGCGCGCGAAGCTTCATCTACTTGAGCCGCGTGTAGAGCCGCGTTGGATTCTCGTGCAGGATCTTGCGCTGCACCTCGGGCGCGAACTCGGTGCGGCCCGCGGTGAGGCTCACCGTATGCGGAAAGCGGCCATCGAAGTGCGGATAGTCGGACGCATAGAGGATGCGCTCGGTGCCGACCACGCCGACGACGTAAGGCAGCGTCGCTTCGTCGGGATCGCACGAGATGAAGAAATTCTCCGAACGGATGACCTCGGAAGGCTTCCGAAGCAGGAATGGCGTGTAGTCGGGCATCAGCTCGTAGTGCTCGTCGAGCCGTTCCATCCAGAACGGGAGCCATCCCACGCCCGCCTCCAGAAAGGCCGCGCGCAGGTTCGGAAAAATCTCGAGTACGCCGCCGCCGATGAACGCCGCGATCCCGCGCATCACCTCGAACGGATTCGTCGCCGCGTGCTGAAGGAACAGATTGTTGGCCATCTCGAAAGTGCCGATGCCATATGGCGGGCGCGCAGTGCCGCCGTGAAAGCATGCGGGCAGATCCTCATCGACTAAAGCCTGCCAGATCGGATGGAACGCCGGATGGTCGAGCAGCTTGTCTTCGACGTGCGCCGACAGATACGCGCCGACGACCCACGGCTCCTTCGCAACGCGATGTAGCTCCTCGACCGCTCGTTCCGGCGCGCGCATCGGCAGGATCGCTACCGCCTTCAGCCGGTTCGGATACGCCGAACAGTAGTCGGCGATCCATCGATGGTACGCGCGAATCATCGCGACTTCGAAATCGACGCTCTTGAGTGCGCAGAAACTCGACACCACCGTCGCGAACAGAACCGCAACATCGATCCCCTCGCGATCCATGTCATTGATGCGCGCGTGCGGATCGAAGCCGCCACGGGGATTCGGCGTCTCGCCGTGCGGGCGGCGTCCGGAGCGAACGAGAGGGTTTTCAAGATCGACGATTCCGAGCGGACGCCCGGTGTTTAGTTGATGAAAGAAGCCGAAGAAGTATTTCGAGGCGCGCGTCGCAGCAGCTTGCTTCAGTTCCTCGAGGTCGGCGCGGAATTTCGGATCGATGTACTGGTCATACAGCTCGTTGGGCTCCATGACGTGGCCGTCGGCGTCGATAACCTTGATACCATTGAACATCGAAGCGCCTCCCGCGCCGCGCGAGACACGCGAGCGGCCAATGCAATTTTATCGCGCATGGAAAGGACGTAACTCAAGCGGTGCGAAAGGGTGAGTGAGGAGGCGCAGACGGCTGGCAGCGTCCGCGCCCTTTTCTTAGTAGGCGGTGATCGGGGTTAGTGCGTCATCCACTTCTTTCTGGGAGACGGGTTTTCCCGCTTTGATCTTGCTGATCAACACGTCGATATCATGAGCGCGGTTGATGTAGGGCGGATGATTCTTGTTCTCCTGGGCGGCGACGCGCGCCGGTCCCTGCGCATATTCGAGCGCGCTAAGGACTTGCTGCTGCTGATAAGGCGTCTGGAATGCCGGGCGGTTCACGCCGGCCGATCCCGCCATTGCAGGCATCGCAAACGCGAGCAGCACAGCGGCGCCGGCGGTGGTCGAAATGATGGATTTCATTGTCATCGCACCTCCTGGAAAGCTTGCGGGCGATCCAGACTTGATCATCGACCTTACGATCGGTTTCATCAAGCTAAATTTCCCACTCAGCTTTCCGTCTCCCCCGTAAAATGTTCGCTGGCGCTGCACGGCTTCCTTTGCCACGCTTTTTTCGCGCCGACGCATCGATTATTGATGGCGAGCCATGGATCGCGAGCCAGATGCCGCGCGCACTCTGAAAGCTGCCAAGCGCTTTGTCACGCCGAGCGAGGCGGCGCATACTCTGTTCGCGAGCTTCCTCGGCTGGACGCTCGACGCTTTCGATTTCTTCGTCCTGGTTTTCGTGCTTCCGACCGTCGCGAAGGAATTCAATCGATCGGTTGCCGACCTGGCGTTCACGATCACCGCGACGCTCGCGATGCGTCCCGTCGGCGCACTCGTATTCGGCTGGCTCGCCGACCGCTACGGGCGGCGGATGCCGTTGATGATCGACGTCGTCTTCTATTCCGTTGTCGAAGTTCTGAGCGGTCTCGCGCCGAGCTACGGATGGTTCCTCTTCCTGCGCGCATTGTACGGGATCGGGATGGGCGGGGAGTGGGGAGTCGGCGCATCGCTCGCGATGGAAGCGGTATCGCCTCGGCTGCGCGGATTTTTCTCCGGGCTTTTGCAGGAAGGTTATGCGGTAGGTTACCTGCTCGCGGCTGCAGCCTTCTACTTCGTTTATCCGCACTTCGGATGGCGCGCTCTCTTCATACTCGGTGGCGCACCCGCGCTGCTCACGCTTTACATAAGGACGAAGGTGCCGGAATCGGAGGCGTGGGAGCGCACGCGTCCCGACATGCAGAAGATCAAAAGGACGATCCGTTCGAATCTGCGCCTCTTCGTTTACCTGGTCGTGCTAATGACGATGATGAACCTGGTTTCGCACGGCACCCAGGATCTTTATCCGACGTTTCTGAAGCTTCAGCGCGGGCTCGATGCGCGCACCGTCGCAACGCTGGCGATTATCTACAACTGCGGCGCAATCCTGGGCGGGCTCGCGTTCGGTTACCTGTCAGATCAAATTGGGCGGCGGCGCGCCATGGCGGCGGCGGTGATCCTCGCAGCGTTGATCGTCCCGCTCTGGATCTTCCCGCGCTCGCTCGCACTGCTCGCGCTCGGTGCGTTCCTGATGCAGTTCATGGTGCAGGGCGCATGGGGCGTCGTGCCGGCGCATCTGACGGAGCTTTCGCCGCCGGAAGTGCGCGGGCTCTTCTCGGGTCTCGCCTATCAGATTGGCGTGCTGCTCGCAGCCAACGCTGCGTTCGTCGAAGCGCTGATGGCGGAAAAGATCGGCTATGCCACGGCGCTCGCGATCGTTGGGGCGTCAGTTACGGTCGGCGCCGCGATCGTCGTTGCACTCGGCGGAGAACGGCGCGGCCGCGATCTTCATCTCGCTGACGCCGAAACCTGATCGGTCTCACGCTCGGCAATCAACGCGGGCATCACGCGTCGCACCTGCGTCATCATCTCTTCGTCGGAAATCGATGTGGTGCGGCCGTCCGCATACTGCGCGTCAACCCATTCGGCGATCTTCTGCACCTCGGCCGATTTCTTATCCACCTGGCGATCGCGAGAAAGGCCGAGGAACGAGTTGATCCACCACGCGATTCCCGCGGTGCCCGAGGTCTTGTCAACCGCGACGCGCGGTGGCCGATGCAGGATCTTGGTGGTATCAAAGACGTTGTAGATTTCCTCGTCCTTCAGCAGTCCGTCGGCGTGGATACCCGCGCGCGTCACGTTGAAGTCGCGGCCGACAAATGGATAGTTCGGCGGGATGCGGTAGCCGATCTCATTTTCGAAGTAGGATGCGATCTCGCTGATGACCGAGAGATCCATGCCGTTGGTGTCGCCCTTGAGCGAGACGTAGTCCATCACCAGGCCTTCGAGGGGCGGGTTGCCGGTGCGCTCGCCGTAGCCGAGCAGCGTGCCGTTCGCGTACATGCATCCGTAGAGCCAAGCCGCGGTCGCGTTGGCGAGCACCTTGTGAAAGTCGTTGTGCCCGTGCCATTCGAGGCATTCCGGCGGCACGCCGCATTCGCGCCGTAGCCCCGCGATCAGCTTGGGCACGCTGCGCGGCAGCGCGACTCCTGGATACGGCACGCCGAAACCCAGCGTGTCACAGACGCGAATCTTGATCGGGACGCGGCTTGCGGCGCTCAACTCCATCAGGCGCGAGACGAACGGCACGACGAAGCCGTAGAAGTCGGCGCGGGTCGCGTCTTCGAGATGGCATCGGATGCGGATGCCGGCGTCGAGCGCCGCCTGCACGATCTCGAGATAGTCCTCGAGCGCCTGGCGCCGCGTGCGCTTGAGCTTCAGGAAGATGTGATAGTCGGAGCACGAAGTCAGGATTCCAGTCTCGGCTAGTTGCATCTCCTTGACGAGCTTGAAGTCCGCCTTCACCGCGCGAATCCATCCGGTGACCTCGGGGAATTCGTAACCAAGCTCCTGGCATTGCCGGACCGCCTCGCGATCGACGTTGGAATAGAGGAAGAACTCGGACTGGCGAATGATGCCGCGCGGGCCGCCGAGCCGATGCAGCATCTCGTACATCGCGACGATCTGCGCGACGGTGTATGGCGGGCGCGCCTGCTGGCCGTCGCGGAAGCTGGTGTCGGTGATGAAGAAGTCGGGCGCGGGGTCGAGCGGCTCGATGACGCCGTCGAAGACGACCTTCGGCACCGCGTCGTAGGGGAAAAAATCGCGGAGCAGGTCGGGTTCCGCGACATCGACGAGGTCTCGCCTCGCCGGCGCGGCATTCGCGGATGAATTCGGCGTTTGTTCCTTGCTCATGAGGGCAAACCTCGGAGTGGTGGTTACGGCTCGATCTCCTTGGTATCGGTATCGGTCTAATCAACATATGTCAAGTCAGATCAAGCGATCTAAATGTTGATTACGACCGCGTTAAGGACGAGAATCTGCAATTAACCATTAATTTTGCTGGTCCAGTCTTGCATCGGTTTCGCGGGACTTTCACTTGCCCGCCGGATGCGCTAAACGACCGGTTAGTTGGAGCGCCATCCAACGGAGGTGAAACCCCATGAAATTTGGCCTGTTCTACGAAATTTCCGTGCCGCGACCGTGGGGACGTGAGACCGAGAAGACCGTTTACGACAACTGCCTCGAGCAGGTCGCATTGGCGGATTCACTCGGCTTCGATTCCGTGTGGGCCGTCGAGCATCACTTCCTCGAGGAATACTCACACTGCCCGGCGCCGGAACTGTTCCTGACTGCGTGTGCGATGCGCACGAAGAAGATGCGCGTCGGGCATGGAATCGTCGTCTGCGTGCCCGAGTTCAACCATCCGATCAAAATCGCGGAGCGCACCGCGGTGCTCGATATCCTCTCCGGCGGACGGCTCGAAGTCGGCACCGGGCGCTCGGCCACCTGGACCGAGCTCGGCGGCTTCCGCGCGAATCCAGACGAAACCAAGAAGACCTGGGACGAGTTCGTGCATTGCCTGCCGAAGATGTGGACGCAGGAGCGATTCTCATATCAGGGACGCTCGTGGTCGATGCCGACGCGTACGATCGTGCCGAAGCCTTATCAGAAGCCGCATCCTCCGATGTGGGTGGCTGTGACCAGCCCCGGCACCGAGATCGACGCTGCAGAGCGTGGGATGGGCAGCCTCGGTCTCACCTTCGGCGGCTTCGCTGAGCAGGAAGAGAAGGTCAAGTGCTATCGCAAGATCATTCGCAACTGCGACCCGGTCGGCGAGTTCATCAACGAGTCCGTCTCGACGGTGAACTTCCTCTATTGCCACGAGGATGATGCCGAAGGCGTCAAGGTCGGCAAGCGGCTGACGGGAGTATTCAACTACCTCGCGGCGCAGCTCCTCGCCGCGCGCGAGGCGTATCCGACGAAATCGTATCCCTCGCTCGGGTTGCTGCCCTCGCTGCGTCGCGACGCCGCCGGCCCCGGCGACGAATCGGGTGCGCCCGAGGGAATCGCGATGGGCAACCCTGCACGCATCACGCGCGAACTCAAGAAGTGGGAGGCCGTCGGCGTTGACCGTGTCAACTTCCTGCTCAACGCGCTCGAGACCGTCCCGCAAGAGAAGGTGCTCGAGAGTCTGCGCCTCTTCGCGAAGGAAGTGATGCCGCATTTCCAGGGCAGCAGCGACGCCGCAGCCGCCGCGGCGGGAGGCCGTTGATGCCGCCGCGTTTCGGAACTCTCAACACGAATGCGTGGGCTGACTGGGTCTCCACCATTGACGGCTACAAGACCGAGGAGCTGACGCTCAAGGGCGCCAATATTCTCGAGCTTCATATCGAGATCGACGACGATCCCGCCGACGCGTTGATCCCGAAGACGATGCATCCTGCTATTCCCGCGTACTCGATTTTCAACGTTGTGTCCTATCCGGACAGCCCGTGGGGCGCGTTCGCGGTCGCCGAGCTGCGCGTCGCGGGCCGCACCGGCGTCCGTCCCCGCGGTTTTGTGCTCGCGAGCATCTGCAACAACGAGGACGCGGGTAAGGCGCTAGCCAGCCGTTGGGGATTTCCGATTAAGCAGGGCGAGGTGAAACTCGAACTGCGCCACGATCGGATCGTCGGCCGCGCCAGCCTCGGGGGCCGCCCGGTGCTTGAGTGCGAGTTGCTCGATCGCGACGCGATCTCGGGTGGCGATATCCAGTACATCGCGAGCATGCATCTCGCACGCAACAAGGACGACGGCAAGCTCGTCGTCATCCAGGTCGATCCTGAATTCACGTTCTCGAAGGGCGAGCGAGGAAAGCCGCGCGTTGCGCTGCTCGATACCGACGCGTTCCACTGCGGCTCGAGCCTTCGCCTCGCCAATCCGATCTCGGCGAGCTTCGCGGTAGCCGATGTGTCATTGCCGAAGATCCGTTACATCTGCAATCCGGACGTGCCCGCGATACAGGGGACGACCAAGGTCGCCGCTTAGCCAGAACGACTAGTGCATCAAGAGCCGCGTCCGGTTTGGGCGCGGCTTTTTCTTGGAGAAGATAGCCGATGGCCGATCCCTGGCGCTTCGAAAAGTATCGTCTGCCGAGCGGACTCAACATGCGCGTCGCGCGATGCGGTCCGACAAATGCACCGCTCGTCGTGATGCTCCACGGATTTCCCGAGTGCTGGTATTCGTGGCGTCATCAGATGCGCGCGCTATCGGATTCCTTCGATTGTGTCGCGCCTGAGATGCGTGGTTATGGCGAGACTGACGCGCCGCGCGGCAAGGCCAACTACACGCTCGACAAGCTGGTCGGTGACGTCGCGGACCTCACCGCGGCGCTCGGCCGCGAGCGGGCGGTGGTAATCGGACACGACTGGGGAGGGGGCGTTGCATGGGCAACGGCGCTGATGCGCCCCGAAATCGTGGAGCGCCTGGTAGTGATGAATTGTCCGCATCCGACGCGATTTCGCGAGGAGTTACGACGCAACCCGCGCCAAATGCTGCGAAGCTGGTACATGCTTTTTTTCCAGCTTCCGGCGCTGCCGGAGGCGCTGTTCCGCGTCCGCGACTTCGCGATCCTCGATCGCAGCATGCGCGACAACGCGGTGCAGAAGGATGCGTTCAGCGGCGCCGACATGGAGTATTTTCGCGCCGCGTTCCGCAATCGATATTCGATCACGGCCGCGATTAACTACTACCGCGCCAATGTCCGCGCCGGATTCAAGGCACGGTTAGGCGAGAACGATTGGGTCGCTCGGAAGATCGACGCGCCGACGCTCGTGATCTGGGGCGAACAGGACTTTGCGCTCGGCAGAGAACTGACTTACGGAATGGAGCCGCTCTTTTCCGGCAGCTTTGCGATCAAGTACATCGCGGATGCCGGCCACTGGGTGCAGCAGGAGAAACCCGCCATCGTCAATCAATGCCTCGATGGCTTTCTGCGACCGCTCCTGGAGCAGCCACGATAGTTTTAGCGTGGATCTTGCCCAAGCTCGACGCGCTTCCGGATCGAGCTTTACTCCACGAAACGGCGCGGTTACGCTCGAAAGAGTAATACGCTCGGACGCCGCCTTTCTCGTTGATCCGTAGCCATTTAAGGCAGCAGGGTCGCCGGTTTGGAGCATCCGGACAAACGTTTGAAGGAGACCTTGATGCCCACCAAGTTGTACGTAGGCAATCTTGCCTACTCCGTCACCCAGCAGGAGCTCGCCGACCTGTTCGCGCAGGCGGGCAAGGTCGAAAGCGCAGTAGTCGTGACTGACAAATTCTCCGGGCAATCGCGAGGGTTTGGCTTCGTCGAGATGTCCGATGCCAGCGAGGCGGCCAACGCTATCCAGAACCTTAACGATACTGACCTAAAAGGGCGCAAGATCAAGATCGATGAGGCGCGGAGCACCGGTGGTCCACGCGGCGGCGGTGGAGGCGGCGATCGTCGTCGCGGCGGAGGTGGGGGCGGAGGCGGCGGCTACGGTGGCGATCGAGGACGCGGCGGCCGCGAGCGCTGGTAGCCGCTCGATTCGAACAAATCGTTGACGCTGGCGTGGGGCGCCGGAATCAATCGTCGCCGTTCGGGGCTCTGAACGATTCGGGCTGCCTTACTTCCACGGCGGGACGGCTCTGCTATGCTGCTCTGCCGTGCCAAAATTTTTCCATTCCTATCGATCGATCGTTCGCCTATCGATCTTCGTCGCGTGCGCTCTGGTTCTTGCGATCTTGTCTGCGCGTCGCGCGCGCGGCGCGGAAGTCGCGGCCCAGACGCTGCGCAACGTCGCCGGCATAGTCGCGCACGAAGGTGGCCGCCAAGTGCAAATCGGCACCGCATTCTTTGTTGCGGTGCCGAGCCAAGCGGTGCCGGGCCAATCATTCGTGTACCTCGTGACGACGCATCACAATCTGCTCGATGAAAACGGTCAGCCGCGCTCTGGCCTGATGCTCAGCGTCGAGGACCGGCGCACCGGCGCGATGCGTGAGGAGGCGTTGCCACCCGAGAACAAGTGGGTGCTCGATCCGGAAAATTCCAAAATTGATGTCGCCGCGGTGCCGTTCAGCCCGGCGGAGGCGAGTATCGCACCAATCGCGCTGAGCTCCGTGCTTGGCGCTGATGATCCTTACTCACGGCCAGAGACCGGCGCTCAGATCTACTACCTCACCGCGGCTACGGTCGGCGTCGTCAATAAGCGCTTCGAAGCACTGGCGCGTTTCGGCCACGTCTCGGTTCCGATTCCCGCCGAGACTGAGGTGGTCGGCGCTGGCGTTCAGGACCTCGCGCTGCTCGACGGTGGGACAGCGCCGGGCTACTCGAGCGGGGCGCCGGTTTTCGTCAGTATTGGGCTGCGCTTCGCTTTGTGGGGAATGCTCGAGGCCAACTCTGCAGCGTCGTCGAACCCGCTGTTTTCTGGTCTCGCGGGAGTGCTGCCTGCGAAGTACGTTTCCGACACGGTGAAGGCGATGGCCGCTATCCAGGATAAAGCGCTCCAAACATCGCACGCTCATTGATTCATGCCGCTGGTCTCGCGAAGATGGATTCCGCGCCCGCGCTTGATTTCGCGCGCTGGTGCGGATACGAAAGGGGATTCCGAGAGCCTCGTGAGTGCTCCCCGGTAGCTCAGTCGGTAGAGCAGACGGCTGTTAACCGTCGGGTCGCTGGTTCGAATCCGGCCCGGGGAGCCAATCTCAAGTATCTGATTTCGCTCACTTTTCTCAACATCTCCTAGAGACTGGGTTAGCTTCTCGGGCGGTGACTGTGGGGGATTTTGTGGGGGGTCCTCTGGGTTCGCGTTTTTGAGCTCACTTCGTTCGAGCGCGGCGATTGCTGCGCGACGCGCCTCGGCACGAATGTGCGCATACCGCCCCAGCATTTTCGGGTTTACATGCCCCGCCAGCTGTCGAATCGTCTCCTCGGAGACGGTGGGATTTTCTGCCAGTCGGGTGATGAACGTATGACGAGCGTCGTAGAACCTGCACTCGACGCCCGCCTTTCTTCTGGCTGTTTCGAAGGCGCGCTTGTAGCTCGACACGCTCATCGGACGCTCAAGTTTCACGTCGTAAATCAATGACCGACGTTTAGGTTGAGCGCGAAATGGGACTTGATCGCTCAACCGAATCTGACCACCGTTTACACACCCAGCCCCAACGAGCATTAGGGACTTGAAGATCTGCAGAGCTCATTCTTTATAACGCCCCATAATGCGCACATATGGCTCTGGGGCATCGGTCCGATCTTCCAGTTCCCAACAGCAACATCGACGGCTCTGGGGACTGGCAGATGGTCTGTGGGACCAACTGCTGCCGTAATCTACTCGAATGGTCCATGGTTCAACGGTGTTCTTGCCTACCAGCTCATGTCGTTCGCGGCGATCGGGCTCGCGGAAGCGTAAACCAGACCTTTATCGAGCCTGATCTCAGCTACAACTTCGAGAGCGGTTGGTATGTCGACTCGAATCCTTCAATCACTTTTGACTGGACGGCGGCCGCGGCCGACGGTTGGACCGTTCCGATGGGCGTTGACATTGGCAAAGCGTTCAACATCGGTTCTCAGGCGACCAGTCTGCAAATCGGCTCCTATGATCTTGTCAAACGTCCGACAGGTAACCCGCAATGGATTATCCGCGTACAACTGACGCTCCTTTTTCCAAAGTAAAGCAGTCCATCGATTCGATGGTTCATTCTAGAGGCCTTGCCTAAGCTGGGTTACAGTTTGACAAATGAAACCACTCAAGTATCTGGAGAAGAGAGGGAATTGGCGGTCCGCTTCGAGGTGTAAAGCGCGGAACGATCGATTCTGTGAGCGTCCGATTTGCGTTTTAATCAGTAGTCCACTAAACGAGCCGTAGGCGACTACATCATCATGTGGGTAGGCGGCGGCGGGCTGATCGTGGACGGGTTCAACGCAAATGATGCCAGTGATGGCCTCACGGTGCTTTAGAGATCAGCAAACGAGGTGACCGTTACCTGCTCACTCCCGCTCTACTTGTTTCACAGTGCTCGCTGGAATCAATCGAATAGAAAACGATAGCTCTTAGCGGAAGCTAGCTTCCTTCGTCTTCTTTAAAGAACACCAAACCATTTGTTGTAAAGCTGCTGATAAGTGCCATTGTGGCGAAGGGTGACCAATGCAATATCAACCCTTCGCCTTAGCGGGCTATCCAACTGAAAAACCATGGCGAGGGGTCCCGTGTCGAACCCGGGGCCAACGAGTCTGACGCGCCCTTTTCCAGCGTGTGCGGCGTAGTATCGGACTACAGGCGATTCGAAGACAACCGCGACTACTTCTTTGTTAAGCAACGCCTGAAACATTTGGTCTGGCTGATCGAACGCTCTCACCCTTGCGTCGTGCGCGCGAAGATAATCAACGGCCATACTATCTGCAATTGTTCCAACTACTTTGCCTGGCAGGTCCTGGGGTCCGCTGATCGACTCTTTTATCTGTTTGACAGTCAGCGTCGTCGTTAGTTGAGCAGTATATGATGCAACAAAGACGACGCCGACGAACATCCAGAGGACGGCGAGCACACGGGCGATCCATTGGCGTGGCATTGTCTCCGCTTGTGTACTCAAGCATGAAAGAGCCCAATACATAGCCTCAAGGATTCCGGGAAAATATTCTGGGCTTGAGATGATCCCGCCCTTATGACGACGCTCGAGCAACCAAACCAGATGAGCTGGAAGCAGAACGAGCAACATGGCGATACCGAGCCACACAAGAGTGGTTCTGGAAATCAGCAAATCGAGCAAGTCATACAAGGGGCCCGATGGCTTGGCCGTTTCCCCGGTCTCGCGCACGATGATCTGCAGCCCGCCTTCCAAGATAGGCAACGAAAAATCGAACTGTTCGACACGCGGCAATGTCACGGCAATTGGCATGACAACTAGGTCAGCCTTTTTGAGCAGCATTGCTTTCTCCATTGCTTCCGCGTCAGACACGATCTGGTAACTGGTTCTCAGATTAAGTTCGGCAGCAATGGCATTCCACAGTTCGATGCTGAATCCGCTAAGCGAGCCGTTCTCGTCAATGACGAATGGCGTCACTGCAAACGCCACAACGTGCACCTCTGCAGTCGGTTCTTGTGCGAACGCTGACGAAACGAAGATTATTGTGAAAGACAACGCGATAGCGCAATTGATGATGACGGTCTTTATCAGATTTCCGAAGTCTGCAGCGAACCACGATTCGCGTTCTTCTTCTCTAGCCGCAGATCTTTTCGTCGTGTCCAGATGGGTTGCCATGCTCGCACGAGCCTTGAATTAACAGGGCTCTGTAACTGTGACGGTGAATATCTACTCACGCGCGCGCTTAAATCTGCCAAAGAAGGCCTATTGAGCGCAACTGGTGAATACCTCCATACCTAGACGGCGCTTTGAACCAGGCTAGCTCGAAACAACCGTCGACGGAGAAGCAGGAAATCAATGAAAACGCCTGACTCGAATCTACTTCAACCGCGACTGTGTCGAAGCGGCCGCCGCCAACGTATCCGCATCAAAGGCCGCGCGAATGGAGACAGCAACCACCCAGTACTGCGAGATTGTCCTGCGCTCGCCGTGGCAAAACGGCCAGTCGAGCGACTGATCGGTTCAATTCGCCGTGAATGTCTCGACCATCTCGTGGTATTCGGGGAGGCAGACTTGCACCGCGTCCTGAAGGCTTACGCTTTGTACTACAACCGCGTCCGCACTCATCTCTCGTTGTGCAAAGAAGCACCGCTCTTCCGCCGCCGCCAGACGTTCGGCAAGATCGTGTCGATTCCGATCTTGAGTGGGCTCCATCATCAATACGTTGGGATTTGAGCTTTCGATAACCACAACCTTCAAGGCCTGACGCCAATCGAACTGCCGACTGAGTAATACCATGATCAGGCGCGTTGCATTATCGCCCCGTCGGGGGCGGACTGGGCTCTTGGAAGAATGCGAGCTGCTTGCGCAGAAAGAGATTTTCAGCCGCGAGCGATGTTCGCGAGCGGAAGCAGAGCACCAGTAACTGGATGGCATCGCGCGCGATCCTCAACCAAATCAGCCACGCAACCGTTGTTTTTGGGATCCCCCTTTTAGTGTCCCGGGTCAATGAAACCCATCAGCTGGCCCACTTAGGTCGTTAGGCTTTCCGCGCAACATGTTGATTGCAACACTTCAAAGATGAGCCCTGCGACGCGGTTAAATGAATTGCTCTCACTTGAGTCGTGAAGGTTCCGCAGCCTGATTTCCCTTTTCCCCGCCCTGGCCGGCGCAGAGATCCTTGCGATCGATTAAGTAAAGACCGGGTGCTCGCTGCGAGCATAGCTCCGTTGCCTGTGGCTCCTCAAAACCCTCTCAGTCGTGATTGACAGGTTGCCGGTTGGAGCCCCCGGGGATTCGCGCGAGCCATCGATTCAATTCACTGATTAGAACTTCGAGGCGGCGCATCGATTGCAGTTCCGCGAGTATCGTGCGGCGCTGCTCGAGCGTCCAATGCTCGATGTGTGAATAGTTGCCTTCGTCAAGCCATGAGCTGAATTGGGCTAGCGGCCGTTGCATCTCGACAGCATCGTAAGCGTTCGCGATTGCCTGCGCCGCGCGAGAGTCGAGCCTGTCGTCGCCGCTGTAGAAATCGAGCCATTTCTGCAGCTCCCGTTGAATCACCGTCAGAACCGCACCGCGCTCAGACTCAACCGGCGAATCGATGGCGGGCAGGGGACAATGGATGCGGCCTGCTGCGATGTACGACAGCCGGTTTGCGATACGGCGCAGCGTACCTGCAGCTTCGACGATCGAGGTGTGGTCGACAGTGGAGGTGCGGCCCTCCAACTGCGCATCGTCGGCGACCTGGAGAATCTCGGCCAGCACGCGCATCGCATCGGAGTTCACCTGTACCAGCTCTTCCTCGTTGCTCTCCGCCCGGCCGCCAGGAGTAAGCGCCAGCGTGTCGCTGATAACGCGGCGCAGGCGCGGCAACAACGAATCGCCCGCGTACGTCGGCCACAATAGGAGGGTGGCGATTGCAACGACGAGAGTGCCGAGCAAAATGCTCCAGATGCGCCACAGCGGGCCGTAGATATCGATCGAAGGGCTGAGCCCGGAGAACACGAGCGTGAAGGTCGTCCCGATCTGCTTACCTGCGTATGAAACTCTTCCACTTGTGAGAGATGCGTAGCCCGAAAGAAAAAACACAATGGAGTCGGCCGCCATGTACGAAGGGAGAGTTTCGAAATTCGGCGAAACGATAATGATGACTGCAAGTGAAATCAGACCGCCAATCACCGCACCGGCAATGCGCAGGTACATTTTGCGCACCGCGGCACCGTAGGTCGGCAACGCCGTGATCAATACCGTCGTCAAGATGGTAGATAGTTCCGGGCGCTGCGCAGTCAGACCGATAAAATAACCAACCACGGCGCACAGTCCGACCTTGCACGAATAGCGAGCCAGTTCGGGATCGGGTAGGTCGCTTAGGCCACGCACCGGCGTTTTTGATTCGATCCCGTACTGCGGAGGTTCATCGAGCAACCGTTCGATGTGGCTGGTTATGGCCTCCATCGCATCGGTCAAGGTCGCGAAGTTCTCGATCTCTGCCGGTTCGGCCGTTTTGATATAAACTGGGCGCACCTCGAGGACGCGCGCGGTGAGCGCATCCATCGCGGTCCGTGCCCGCAGGCGCACTGGAGGTGGGATCACGTCATGGCCGACGTGGAGGTGCTTGGGGGTCGTGCGTGCGATGTGATCGAGCGCCGCGGCAATCGCGGTTTCCGCGGCCTCCAGTTTGCTTCGCACCATCTCGCGGATTTGTCCGGGCACATTCTCGCGTGCCGCAAGCACGATCCGAGCGACTTCGAGGTTGATGCGCGCGAAGCGCGTGATGGCGGCCAGCAGAACTGCACGGCGGTGCTGAGAAACGCCCTCGACTTCGGTCTGATCGAGTAACGTCATGTGTGCGGGCAAATCGGAGGTCGCTGGTGGAATGTGAGGGCGCTTTGCCCCGGGGCGATGCATATAGTAATCCGTTGCGGCAATAAACTCCGCGCGTGAGCGAGCCCCGCTCGCTCCCAGCGATTCCATCAGCATCGCTTCGCTGGGGTCGGGCCAGATCCAGTTGTCAAAGAGAACTAGCACGGCGAATGCGATCGCGCTGCTGCCAAAGGCGCCTGCCGAGCTCCAGCCAATATCACCCGCATCGAAAGCGACGCCGTAGAAATTGTTGAGGCAGACAACCTCGATCAATAGCAGGCCCGAGCCCAGCTTGCGGATCGTTCCCAGGTACGTACCATACGAAACGAGCGCGAAAATCACCGGCAGCATCATCCATGGCGTTTCGGCGAAAGTTCGCGCCAGCACCACAGTCGCAGCGAGTGCGATACCCTCGGCAACCAGAAATTGGAGCGCCTTGCGCACCGACATCATCGGCCCGGCGCCGACCAGCAGCCACACAATGTACGCGCCGAACTCGCTGTAGACGTGGCAGGCGGCGACGATGGCGGTCCCGATCGTCGCGATGGTAGTGA
>JASHQJ010000200.1 GCA_030037595.1 Candidatus Binataceae bacterium | reverse complement strand
GATTCGCACCAGCAGCTCGCCCTCGCCCGGACGCGGCTCGGGCATCTCGATTATTTCAGCACCGAATGCGGGACGGGTTTTCGCGATTGCTTTCATCGGCGGCGCTCCCGATGAATTGAATACGACTTAACGACTGCCGCCGTCAAAGCCGCATTGTGAGTCTATGAAGAAATTGGCTCGCGCGTTGCCCTATCATTGCGCGTCTCCTGATCTGTCGCCCCGAGCGAAGGCTGCCGAAGCCGAGGGGTCTCGGAGGGCGGCGCGCATAGCGCGTCCGCCGGTACCGGAAAGCGGCGCGAAGCGCCTTTCATCAAAAACGAAAGCGCTTCGCGGCGCTTACTGGCACCGGTCCCTTCGCAACCTCCAAGATCGCTCGACTTCGTTCGCAGACTCACTTCACTTGGGATGACTTCGGAAAAAGGCGCGACTGCCAACTTCTCGACCCACCCTGAGATAGTCAACCGCTTGGCAGTAAAGATATGCCGAGGACTTTCGATTCCGGAACCCACAAAGTCGTGAGCCGCCTTAACTGCGCCCGGCGTCAAAGCCGCTCGGCGGGCCAGCGGCGCTTGAACGCCAGCTCGCGCATCGCCTTCGGCGGACCGTCGAAGAATCCGATCGAGTTGAGCCACAGGTCGCCGCCGAGCAGATGACGCAGCGTCGGCGACGCGCGATGCCATACTTCCTCGCGCACCGACACGATGTGATTCTCCTGCACGCGGAGGAACGGGCGGACGTAGTAGGCGAAGAGTGCGCGGCGCGTCTGGTCGCGCGAGACGTTCGCGCCCGTCTTATGCCACGTGTAGCCGTGCAGGAACGCGACTGAGCCGGCCTTGCCGGCGAGCGCGACGGTCTCGTACTCCTTCGTAGCATCGGGATTCGTGCGATGCTTGTGCGAGCCGGGCACGTAGCGCGTGCCGCCGTTCTCCTCGGTGAAGTCGTCGATCATCCAAATCGCGTTGGCGGAAAGCAGGTATTCCGGATGCGGCGGCGGCACGTAGCCGGAATCCGAATGCAGCATCATCTCCTCGCCGCCGGGGCCGGTGGTGTTGGAGGAAAATCCTGACAGGATGAAATCGCCACCGAGCAGCATGTTCATCGCGCCCATCACGTCGGGATGCTGCACGATTTCCTCGAACACCTCGCCCTTGTTGACGAGGTTGAACACGCGCTGATTGGCGCCCTCGGATTCGAGGAAGGCGTCGCCGTCGCGCCGCTCGCTCACGTTAAGTTCATCGACTCGTTGGCGAATCCGCTCGAGCAGTGCAACGGGAACGAAATCCTCCACGACGCAGATTCCGTTGCTTTCGACCTCAAAAACGATCCGTTCGATATCAGCGCGCATCAGGCAGCCTCGATTTCGTTAAACGATCGGTCAATTTTGCGTCATGCGGACAATCGAAGACAACCGGGCAGAGAGACGAACCACCAGGGGCACCAAGGAAGGACAAAGCTCACCCAGAAGATCCTTTCTGGACCTTGGCGGTCTTGGTGATCGATCTTCTGGCGCGTTCAGGATTTCTTCGGCACCAACGCTGGTTTGTTGCAGGTGGGGTTGAGGCACTGCGTGGACAGTACGCGGTCGTTAATGGCGGCCAGAACGTGGATGTCTCGCTCGGCACAGCATACCGGCAAACGAGACAGATCGGCGAGGGTGCATTCCGGGCAGTTTTCGCCATGCACGTGCGGCGGAAAATTTTAAGCTGCAAAGCCGGCCACATCGGCTCGTGGAAACGTTTCGAAGGTGGGAACGTCCGCGGGAAGTATCACCCAATGCGCCGCCGAGCGCGTCCAACCATGCATCGCGGGCTTGATCCAGTTGGGATCGTCGAACGTCCCAACCGAAATTCCGCGCGCGCCAGGGAAAGCTTCCGCTGTCCAGGTGAAAGTCGTCCCGCAGTTCGTACAAAACTCGGTTTTCAGCCAGCGGTTACTTGCGTCCGAGCGAAACTCGTAAGTCTTAAGCGCACCGCGGTCTATCTGAACTGCGAATTCATCAAAATACGCCGCAACCCGAAGCGCGCTTCCGCTGATTTTTTGGCAGTTCGTACAGTAACACACCGAGGCAAAATAAGGTTCGTCTGTGACCCGGTAACGTACGGCTCCGCAAAGACAACCACCCTCATGAGTCTTCGGCATTTTGGGTTACCTCGGATTGATTGCTGCTTTGGCGCGCCCGAACAGTATCACTCTTGAGTCTCAACTAGGAAGATTCCTGCGTGCGAGCAGTCGAAGATAACCCGCAGAGCCTATACTAACCGCCAACACGCCAAGATCACTTCGAAGAACATTTCCGATCCTGAAAGTGTCTCTTCAAGTTGCTGGTGCATGTAGTTGTCTTCTTAGTTCATTCGATCCACGAACTTGTTATCAACAGCAACATCTTGTCTATGTAGCCTTGCTAATTAGAATTGAACCGGTGCCTAGCACTCCGACCAAGGCGCATCTAGAAAAACGCCGTGTGCGTCTCGGGAGGAAGTGATTTCGCATGTTTCAGATCGATCCAGAGTCGAACGGACGCGGAAGCATTCGTGATACCGACTGTCAAAGCGGCAACACGACGATCGCTCTTCCAACCGTGATCGTTTTGAAAGTCACGATGATCGGTGTCTTCTGGTACGCCTACGTCGCCTCCGAGCAGAACAAAAATCCTGCAGAAAGTGTGAGGTAGTAAATATTGACTGTGCGGCTCGTAGTGCTAACGAACGGCGTTCAAGTGGCGCTCGGGGACAAAAAACGGGAAATACCATAGAAAGCCTAGTGACCATGTTGGCGTGATCTTGCTCAACTTCGGCAAAAGCGTCGCACTGCATGTCATCACGTCCGGGATGCTTGCCATTGGCAAAGCAGAGGAACCGGCTCCCAGGACCCAACTGCAATCCGAAAGCTGATCCACCCAAAGGTCCATAAGCGATCTGCGCTGGCGTCTGTGAGCCACAAGGTCCCCGGCCTCGTGAATTACCACTCGGACCTATGGAAACTCCGCGATGGCGACAGTCTCACTGAACTCGCCGATGGGGATGCGCTCACTATGCGGTAGGCTGCGTCTACTACACGGTGCTCGATAGAAGAACGATTTACCACAGTGACATTTGTACGATCTGGGAGCACGGTTCTTTTCAGAATTGCAGCAGTGCTGATCGTAATTTTCTCGAACGCAAGAACCCAAATCTTCGGTAGTGACCCGAATGCCCAAAAACCGAGAGCTTGCCCAAGACCCACTCGTCATTTAAGCAAAGCTGGTTGTCCGATCTTGGTACCATTAGTGCTTCGCTTCCGGGAGCGCGTCCCGCGGCGCAGCGCGCGTCACTCCCAATGACGAAGTGGGGCGCCGCGGTAGCGCATGCGCGGGCGAATCAGGCGGTTATCCGCATACTGCTCGAGGCCGTGCGCGATCCATCCCGCAGCGCGGCCGACGGCGAAGATCGCCGCAGGTAAGGAGCGCGGGAATCCCAGCATCCGCGTGCATACCGTCAGATAGAAATCGAGGTTGGGGCGGAGCCGATCGCGCTTCCACACCGCCTCTTCGACCTTGAGTGCCGTTTCGAAGAGGCGCGCGCCCTTTTTGCTCGCGATCGCCTCAGCCGTCTCGCGCATCAGCACCGCCCGCGGATCGCCGTCGGGATAGATCGCGTGGCCGAAGCCGGGCGGCAGGCGATGGTTGGCCGCATGCGCGGTGAGGCAATCCTCGAGCCGCGCGCCGCCGGCGAGATCGGCGAACAACGCTTCGATTCGATCACACGCGCCGCCGTGAATCGGCCCAGAGAGCGAGCAGAGCGCGGCCAGCACCGAGGCGAAGAGGTCCGCCCCCGTGCTCGCGATCACACGCGCGGCGAATGTCGAAACGTTGAATTCGTGCTCGGCGCAGGCGACCAGCACGCGATCGAGGGCCTGCACCTCGAACTTTTCACCGCTGACTCCGGCGACCGAGCGCAGCAGGCGAAGCGCAATCCCGGGCGCGTCTTCGAGCTCGCCTGCCTTGAGCGGCAGCGCGAGCGGCAGGAGGCTGATGATGAGCTTGGCGCGATCGATTCGCGTGCGCGGCGGCTGGCGGCGATCCCAGGCCGCGAGCACCGGCATCATCGCCGCGAGCCTGAGCACAGGCGGCGCGTCATCGCCGACGGCCGCGAGCGCGGCAGCAACCGACGACGGCAATCGCGCGCCCGCGACCTCGGCACGGAGCGCCGCGATCTCTTCGGGCACGGGGCGCTCGCCGCTCCAGAGCAGCAGGCATACTTCCTCGAACGACGCGTGCGCGACGACTTCCTCGATCGGATAGCCGCGGTAGGCGAGCTTGCTCTCGATAATCGAGCTGACCGCGGATTCGGCCGCGATCACGCCGGGCGCGCCGCTTTCGACGCCCTTCGGCTGCGCGACCGTCACCCAGGTTGACGCGGGAGGCAGGCTGCGGCCGCGGCGACCACGCTCGGTCGAGACGAGGTCGCGGAGCGCCTCGACATCGGCGCGGCGATAGAGTGCCTGGCGTCCCACCTTGCGGCGGTAGCTGCGGAGCCATCCGCGGCTTACATAGGCGTAAAGGGTTCCGAGCTTGACCCCCAGTTGTTCTGCGGCTTCGGCCGCGGTGAGCATCCCGGGCCGTTCGGACTTTCGGACTGCCACGTGATGATGACGCCACGCGGCGGGCGCGCCGTCAAGCGGTCTGCAGCTATATCCAGTTGCATCAACATAGATAAAGATATATCGATTCGAGTGGAGGGCGCGCTATGGCCGATCCAGACAGAATCGTGAAGAACGCAAGGGAGCTGGGCAAAATCGTCGATTTCGGCAAGACCGCCACCGACTATGGACGCCATCGCGCCGGCTTCTCGCCCGAGTTCTTCGACAGGCTCGCCGTCGCGGGAATCGTCGCGCGAGGACGCCGCGCGCTCGACCTCGGAACGGGCACCGGCACGATTGCTCGTGGCCTCGCCGCACGCGGGATGATCGCGACCGGCCTCGACCGCTCAGCCTCGATGCTCGCGGAGGCGGACCGGCTCGCGCGCGAGGCGGGACTCACCGTGCGATTCGTCGAGGCTACGGCCGAGGAGACCGGGATGGACGCCGGTAGCTTCGACGTCGTGATGGCGGGGCAATGCTGGCACTGGTTCGATCGAAAGCGCGCCGCCGAGGAAGTGCTGCGCGTCCTCGCGCCGGGTGGCAAGCTCGTGCTCGGCCACTTCGACTGGATTCCGCTGCCGGGCAACATGGTGGACGCGACCGAGAAGCTGATAGAGCAGTTCAATCCGAAATGGACGCTCGGCGGCGGCATGGGGATTCATCCGCAATATCTGAGCGGGCTTTCAGTGGCGGGATTCAAGAATATCGAAACGTATTCCTTCGACCTCGACGTGCCGTACTCGCACGAGGATTGGCGCGGCCGGATTCGCGCGAGCGCGGGCGTCGGCGCGAGCCTGCCTCCGGACAGGGTCGCGGAGTTCGACGCCGCGCTTGCGAAGATACTCGCCGAGCGGTGGCCTGAGCAGCCGATGCCGGTGCTTCATCGGACGTGGACCGTTACCGCGAGCAAGCCGTGACGATGCGATTAGTCGCGCTGGATCACGTGCAGCTTGCGATGCCGCCCGGACGCGAGGCCGACGCGCGCGCGTTTTACGAGGGAATCCTCGGTATCCCGGAGCAGCCGAAGCCGGCGCATCTCGCAAAGCGCGGGGGATGCTGGTTCGAGCGCGGCGCGCTCAAGGTGCATCTGGGCGTCGAGAAGGAGTTCGCGCCGGCGCGCAAGGCGCATCCCGCGTTTATCGTCGAGGACCTGCCGGCTCTGGTCGAGACATTGAAAAGCGCCGGTCATCGCGTGGTCGAGGACGAGCCGCCCGAGGGTTACGATCGCGTCTACACCGACGATCCGTTCGGCAATCACATCGAGCTGATGGAACCGCTGAAGTAGCGCCGCCGCCGGCTGTCATCTCGAGCGAAGCGACAAGAACGCGGGCGAGACGCCCGCCGCCACTAAGAGAAGGGCCAATGTTTTCCAGGAGTGACGGCGGGCGTCCCCGCCCGCTCTTCCTAGCCGTTTCGAAACGCATCGCTTCGCGTTGTCGCGGCACGCGAGCGCTCGATCCACTCTCAGCATTGCGGTGTCGGCCGCAACGGCCTTAGATTCCTCGCGCAGCGCTCGGAATGACTCTTTTGCTGATGCGGATTTCACCTGATTCAATTTCCGCTCTGACTCGCGCGCTTGGCGCTTCGCGGAACCGGAAAGCGGCGCGAAGCGTCTTTCATTTGAAAAGAGGAAAGCGCTGCGCCCGCTAACTGGCACCGGCCCCTTCGGGTCCTCCAAGATCCCTCGTCGCGCAGCGCTCCCTCGGGATGACCAAAAAGACCTGCCTACTGGATCCCCCCTCATCCTCGTTCACGGCGCAGAGCTTTGACGCAGCCGCACCAATTCGGTTTATAGTGCGAGGCCGCAGGAGGCCGTCGGCATGGATTTCGGCACTCTTATTTTCACCAAGCCCGAGCGCGCGATCAGCGATGTGAAGTTCGCCGAGGAGCGCGGCTTCACGCACGCGTGGATTCCGGACTCGCACATGATTTGGGGCGACACGTACGCCTGCATGGCGCTGGCGGCAGTCAACTCGAAGAGCATCAAGCTCGGTACGGGCGTGGCGATCGCGTCGAACCGGATTCCGCCGGTGACGGTGCACTCGATTGCGACGATTAACCAGATCGCGCCGGGGCGCACGATTCTAGGCTTCGGCACGGGGCATACCGGGCGGCGCGTGATGGGCCTCGGGCCAGTGAAGCATGCGGATTTTCGCGAGCAGGTGCGCGTCATTCACAACCTGCTGCACGGCGGCGAGGCGATGTACGCGACCGAGGGCGTGACGCGACGCATTCGATATCTCAATCATGAGCGACGCTTCATAAACCTCGACGATCGGATTCCGTTCTACGTCGCGGCGAACGGGCCGAAGACGCTCGCACTCGCGGGCGAGTTCGGCGACGGCGTAATCACGACAGGTATCACCGATCCGTCGCGCCTCGACACGGTGCGGAAGCATCTCGAGGCGGGAGCAGCGAAGGCCGGGCGCAAGCTGGCGAAAGAGTTTCCGATCGTGTCGCTCACCCACGTTTGCGTGCTCGAGCCGGGCGAGAAGCTCGATTCGCCGCGCGTCAAGATGATGACGGGGCACTGGGTGATGGCGAGCTTCCATGCAATGGCGGCGGGATACGCGCGGCCCGGGTATCTGCCGGAGAGCGTCGCGCCGATCTACGCGGAGTACGAGAAATACGTTGCGCAACTTGGCAAGCCCGACGAGCGCTATCTCGACCTCCATGTCGGGCACTGTGCATTCGTCGCGCCGGTAGAGTGGAAATTCGTCACGCCGGAGACGATCGCGGGCACTGCTATCGTCGGCACTCGCGAGGAAGTGGTTGAGCGGCTGCGCGCTCTCGGGCGCGCCGGTCTCTCGCAAATCTTCATCAACCCGCCGATGGACGCGTTCAACGCGTGTATCGAGGAGATCTCGCGCGAATTGATTGCTCGCATCTAAGATGGATGAAACTTCTCATGAATCGTTCTGCTGTTCGTTCAAGAACGAAAACCCGCTAAAGTTTAAGCAGGGTCATCAGTGACCAATCGAGGTGCGCCGTGAGCGACCAAAAAGATCGACTAGGTGAAAAGCTTCAGCAGCGGGGACGCGTCGAGGAGAACAAGTGGGCGCGCCAGCACGAAGAGGAGATAATCGCGCGCCTTCGCGAGAAATACACCAAGCCGATCAAATGTCCCGTATGCGGTGAAACTCTCGACCCTCGGGCCGCGATTGGCCTCGGCGGGATGGCGTGCCCGATGCAGCATGGCGCATGGCTTCAGTTGAACACGCTGGAAGCTCTGCGCGCACGCCTCGCCAACGCTGCGGCGGGTCACCACGAGAGCCTCGGTGAAAAGCTTTCCGAGGCAGCCGAGGAAGTCGTTGCGCACCTGCGCAAGATTCATCCTAAAGAAATCCATTGCCCCGACTGTGGCGCTCAGCTTGCGCCGCGCGCCGCTGTCGCATTCGGATCTGGCGGCCTCGGCGGGATGGCGTGCCCCAATCTGCACGGCGCCTGGGTGGATCGCCTCGACCTCGAGAAAATCCGCACCCGTCTCGACGCGGTCGCCGGCACACCCGCGCGCTGATACCGCGCAGCCATCGCCGCGCGGCGTCTACGCTCGATCGGGTGGGCCGCTGACCCGATTGCCATCGTCAGCCTCGCACACCATTTTCGGCCATCCCCGAAATGTGCAAGGATTCGATTCAAACGTACTCACGGAGGATCGAAAGATGGCCAATGTCGACGGCGGCGAATTAATCGGCCGCGTGATGCAGGAAAACGGAGTGCGCTACTGTTTCGCGATTAACGGCGGCCACCTGTTCCCGATTCTCGCCCAGCTCCGCAACCACGACATCAAGTTGATTCACATGCGCCACGAGCAGGCGACCGCCTACGCGGCCGACGCCTACGCGCGTGTCACCGGCGAAGTCGGAGTCTGCATGGTCACCGCAGGATGCGGCCTCACCAACGCTGTCACGGGGCTCTGCGTCGCGGGCCTCACCAATAGCGCCGTGGTGTGCATCTCAGGACAGCATCCCAACACCGAGGACCATCTCGGCTCCTTCCAGGAAGCCTACGGCTCCGACGTGGTCGCGAGCTTCTCGAAGTTCACCAAGCGCGTCACCGACTGGAGCACGATCCAGTTCGACCTGCGCTCCGCGTTCCGCGAGGCGATCTCGCCACCACAGGGCGTGTCGCTGTTCGAGATTCCGCAGAACATCCTCTACCACCACGAGGATGACGTCCGGCAGCAGAAAGGCGCGCGCCGCTTCCAGATCGACGATGTCCGCTCGGCGGGCGATCCGGCGAAGATCGATAAGGCGCTGGAATTGCTCGCCGCGTCGGAGCGCCCGATTATCGCGTGCGGTGACGGCGTGTTCTGGTCGCAGGCCGGACCCGAGATGCAGGAGTTCGTCGAGCTCACGCAGATTCCGATCTATGCGCGCCGGGCAGGACAGGGCGTCGTGTCGGAAGAGCATCCGCTCGCGATCCGCGGGGCATTCAAGAAACCCTTCACCGGCAATGCTGATGTCGTGATCGCGATCGGCTTTCGCTTCTGGAGCGGCGAGCACTTCGGCCAGCCGCCGACCTGGACCGACAAGGCCAAGTACATCCAGATCGATCCGACGCCGACGCGCATCGGATGGCAGGTCAACGCCGATCTCCCGATCGTCGGCGACCCGAAGATCGTGCTGCGCCAGCTAATCAACCGCGCCAAGGAACTCAAGATCGATTTTTCCCGGCACAAGAATTCGGCGTGGAACAAGCAGGTGTTCGAGACACGCACGCGCTTCGACAATCAGATCAAGGAGCAGAACGCCAAGGTCACGAACAGCAAGCCGATTCATCCGGCGCGCCTTTGCGAAGACCTCATCACGGTGCTCGACAAGGACGCGACCACGATCATCGACAGCTTCACGCTCTCCGGATGGATGAGCCGCGCATTCACCTGCCGCTTCATGGGCCAGGTGGTAGATGCGGGACCGCTCGCTCCTGTGGGACACGGGGTGGGCATGGGAATCGGCGCGCAGCTGGGACGGCCCGGCAAGCAGGTCGTCGTGATCAGCGGCGACGGCGGCCTCGGCATCGGTGGCTTCGACATGGAGACCGCGGCGCGCTACCAGCTGCCGGTCATCACGGTGCTGTGGAACAACAGCTCGTGGGGACCGAACTTTGATCAGATGCCGGGGCTTAAGGGCCGCACCGATCCGTTCAACATGCTGCCGAACATCCGTTACGACAAAGTTTTCGCCGAGATGGGATGCCACGGCGAGAACGTCGAGACGCCGGAGCAAATCATTCCGGCGCTGGAGCGCGCGTTCAAATCCGGCAAGCCCGCCATGATTAACGTCATCGGCGACACCTCGGTCGGCAATGCGACGCTCGGCGGCAATCTGCTCGGCTCGACCGGCTCGCGCGGCTGATCGCGAGCGACTGATTCTCTGCACCAGAACGGGATGGGCGCGCATAGCGCTCATCCCGTTTTTCATTGCACCGGCATCTTCCGGCGTGCAAATCGCAACACTTAGCTGCGCGCGCTACAATGTTGATAGCGAGGCCATGAGCAGAGGCCCGATTCGGAGATTCGATCCGGCAATGATCAAACCTAAAGCGATACTTGCAATCCTGCTTGCGGCATTCGCCCTGCTCGCTTTCGGATGCCAGGGCGGCGGCCTGACCGCCGGACCGCCAACTCCGTCGTGTCCCGCGGGCACGAAGATGATGGGCGAAGGACCTCCCAACGGCTCCGAGCTTTGGTGCTCGAAGACGATCGACGGACAGCAGGTAAAAGATGGCCCGTTCTTCCTCTATCGCCCGAGCGGCGGACTGATGATGGAGGGCAGCTATCACGACGGTAAGCAGGATGGCGAATGGACGATGTGGTACGACAACGGCCAGAAAGAATCGATCGACCACTACAAGGACGGCATCCAGGACGGCCCGCATACGAGCTGGTACGACAACGGCAAGATTTCGGCCATCGGCCAGTATAAGAACGGCAAGCGCGAGGGAACGTGGAAGCGATGGGACGCCGACGGCTACAAGAACTGGAATGAGGAATACAAGGACGATCAAAAGATCTCCTGAGCCAATCTTCAAGTATCAGGTGAAATTCCATGCAGGCAGTTTCAGTAGATTCCATACAGACTATTTCAGTGATCGAGGCCGACCTCGATCGCCCCGAGCATCAGCGCGACCTGCTCGCGATGATGGACGCGTACGTCGCCGACCCGATGGAAGAAGGCGCACCACTCCCTCAGCCAGTCCGCGACAACCTAATACCGGAGCTTCGTAAGCATCCGGCGTGCTACCCGTTCCTCGCCTACCAGGATGGCAAGGCTATCGGCTTCAGCCTCTGCTTCCTCGGATTCTCGTCGTTCGAGGCGCGGCCGCTGTTGAACATTCATGATATCGGCGTGCTGCCGGGTGATCGCGGACGCGGCGTGGGGCTGCAGATGCTGCAGGCGATCGAGGCGAAGGCGAGGGAGCTCAGATGCTGCCGGCTGACGCTCGAGGTGCGCCAGGATAACGATCGCGCGCGCGGCCTCTACCGCAAATTCGGCTTCGATCAGCGCACCGTCGGAACGAAACACGTGCCGATGGACTTTTGGTGGAAGCCGCTCCGGGTAGGTGCATTGCCGCGGGTCATGGATTAGCGGCGACCTCCGCGAGCGTGATGCGCGCAAGTGCGATCTGCGGCACGTAATAGCCCTCGGGCGAGCCCCACACGATCGCGGGCATCGAGCGCGCGCCGACCGCGAGCGGCTTGCCGAACACATCGGCGATGTTGGCATTGACCCGGAGGCTGTTGGGCGCGACCGGCTCGGCAATCTTGCCACCGCGAATCAGGTAC
>JASHQJ010000199.1 GCA_030037595.1 Candidatus Binataceae bacterium | reverse complement strand
GTGCGCGGATTTAACTGGATAACTGCCATCTTGCCCGCCTGCTATGCGCCCTCGAAAAATTCGATCCGGTCGCCCTCTTTAAGCGTGACGTAGGCCTTCTTCCAGTCCATCTGACGGCCTTTCATCATCCCGCGGCGGCGCTCCTTGCCCATCTGGTTCAGCGTCCGCACTCTTAGCACTGTTACCTTGAAGAGTTGCTCGATCGCGTCGCGAATCGCGTCCTTGCCGGCTTCGGGACGCACGCGAAAGACGACCTGATTGCCCCTAGTGCTGACCATCGTCCCCTTTTCAGTGATGACCGGTGACAGGATTATTGCTTCCGGGCTCATCGTACGTCCTTCACCAGATGATCTTCGATCGCTTTCAGCGTCTTCGCGGTCATCACGAGTTCGTCGTAATTCAGCACGTCGTAAACGTTGAGCCCGGCGACGGACAGAATCTTGTGCGCGGCGAGATTCCGCGCGGCGCGGAGAAATCCTTCTTCACCTTCGCCGAGAATAATCAGTGCGTGCTTCACGCCGAGCTTATCGAGGGCGGCCTTCGCGACCTTGGTTTTTGGCTCCGTTAGATCGAGCGACTCGACAACGATCAACCTGCCGTCACGGGCGCGCTCGGAGATCGCAAGGCAGAGCGCGGCGCGCCACGCCTTCTTCGGTATCTTGTAGGAATAGTCGCGCGGCTGCGGGCCAAAGATCGTTCCGCCATGACGCCATAGCGGGGAGCGCGTCGAGCCAGCGCGTGCGCGTCCCGTGCCCTTCTGCCGCCACGGCTTGCGGCCGCCGCCCGAGATAAGTCCACGGGTTTTGGTTGCAGCTGTTCCGGAACGCCGATTTGCGAGCTGCATTCTCACCGCTTCATGCAGCAACGAAGGCGCGCCCTCGTAGCCGAACACTTCGCCCGAGACTTCAATCTCACCCGAGCGCTCGTGCGCGGCCGAAAAGAGCGGCAGCTTGACCGGACTGATTTGCTCGCTCGTTTCAGGCATCTGCCACTACCTTCGTCAGCGCCTTGCGCCGCGGACGCGCCGCATGGGTTACGACCACGAAACCGCCGTCTGCGCCGGGTACCGCGCCGGACACAACGACCGCGTTGTCATCGGGGAGAAGCTCGATGACCTCGAGGTTGAGCACCGTGACGCACTCATTACCCATCTGCCCCGCCATCCTGAGGCCCTTGCGCACGCGCCCCGGGAACGAACGATTTCCAATCGATCCGCCGTGGCGGAAATACTCGTGCGTGCCGCGCGATCCGGGGAAGCCGGCGAAGTGATGGCGCCTGATAACGCCGGCGTAGCCGCGACCCTTCGAGACTCCTTCGACATCAACCTGGTCGCCGACCTTGAAGACATCGCTGGCCGCGATCGGCTGTCCGAGCGTCAGATCGCCCTCGCCGCGGCGCGCGAACTCACGCGTCTTGGTGCCCGCCGCCACGCTCGCTTTGGCGAAGTGCCCGCGGAGCGCCTTGCTCACGCGCGAGAGCTTCTTCTTGCCGAACGTTACCTGGATCGCATCGTAGCCGTCAGTCGGTGCGGTCTTGAGCTGGCTCACGACGCACGGCCCGAGTGAGATCACGGTCGCGGCGCGCACCTGTCCGGTGCGGTCCGCGACCTGGGTCATCCCGATTTTCTTGCCAATCAATCCGTTCAGCATCGGGGGCTACTCGAGCTTGATTTCGACGTCAACGCCGGCCGCGAGATCGAGCTTGCCCAGCGCGTCGATCGTTTGCTGGGTCGGCTCGAGCACGTCGAGCAGGCGCTTGTGCGTGCGAATTTCGAAATGCTCGCGCGACTTCTTGTCAACGTGCGGCGAGCGGTTAACCGTAAAGCGCTCGATCCGGGTCGGCAGCGGGATCGGTCCCGCCACGCGCCCGCCGGTGCGCCGGATCGTATCGACGATCTCCCTGACCGACTGATCGAGCAGGCGGTAGTCGTACGCCTTGAGACGTATTCGTATCTTCTCGTTCATGCTGTCTACCGCGTTCGATAACTACGCGCCTTGCTCAAAGTCTTCGTGTTCTCGGTCCCTGCTCAGTGGTCTTTACTTTAGGATTTTGGCCACCACGCCCGCGCCGACGGTGCGTCCGCCTTCACGGATTGCGAAGCGGAGCCCTTCATCCATCGCGACCGGCGTAATCAGCTCGCCGACGATCTTGATATTGTCGCCGGGCATCACCATCTCGGTGCCTTCGGGCAGATTCAGCACGCCCGTCACGTCGGTGGTGCGGAAGTAGAACTGCGGACGGTACCCGTTGAAGAACGGCGTATGCCGTCCGCCTTCGTCCTTGGTCAGGATGTACGCCGACGCCTCGAACTTGGTGTGCGGCGTGATCGAGCCGGGCTGCGCGAGCACCTGGCCGCGCTCGACGTCTTCGCGCTTGAGGCCGCGGAGCAGCACGCCGATATTGTCGCCGGCCTGGCCTTCGTCGAGCAGCTTGCGGAACATCTCGACGCCGGTCACCACAGTCTTCTGCGTGTCGCGGAAGCCGACGATCTCGACTTCTTCGCTGACCTTGACCTTGCCCTTCTCGACGCGGCCGGTGACAACGGTGCCGCGGCCGGAGATCGAGAACACGTCTTCGATCGGCATGAGGAAGGGCTTGTCGATTTCGCGCTTGGGCTGCGGGACGTAGTTGTCAACCGCGTCCATCAGCTCGAGGATCGGCTTGCAGTTGGCACAGTCATCCTTGCCGCATCCGCAGTTGAGCGCGTTAAGCGCGCTGCCGCGAATCACGGGGATATCGTCGCCCGGGTAGTCGTACTTCTTCAGCAGGTCGCGAACCTCGAGCTCGACCAGGTCGAGCAGCTCGGGATCGTCAACCATGTCGACCTTGTTCATGAACACGACGATCGACGGCACGCCGACCTGATGGGCGAGCAGGATATGCTCGCGGGTCTGCGGCATCGGACCGTCGTTGGCGCCGACCACCAGGATCGCGCCGTCCATCTGGGCGGCGCCGGTGATCATGTTCTTGATGTAGTCGGCGTGGCCCGGGCAATCGACGTGCGCGTAGTGGCGCTTGGCGGTTTCGTACTCGACGTGGGCGATCGCGATCGTGATGCCGCGCTCGCGCTCTTCGGGTGCCTTATCGATCTGGTCGAAGGCCATGAATTGCGCAAGCTTCTTCGACGCCAGGACCTTGGTAATCGCCGCGGTTAACGTGGTCTTGCCGTGGTCGATATGGCCGATAGTGCCGACGTTGGCGTGCGGCTTGGTCCGTTCGAATTTAGCCTTGCCCATTTTCTATCCTCCGAATTGAGGTCCTTCTTCCTCGCTAATGCTTAGGCGCGCGGGCGTTCATCACTCTCGCCGCCGCGCGCAGTCAGTTCCTGGAAAATATTCTGCGGCACGGGTTCGTACACACCGAACTGCATCGTGTAGCTCGCCCGCCCCTGGGTCATCGAGCGCAACCGCGTCGCGTAGCCAAACATCGTGGCCAGCGGCACGCGCGCCTCGATTACTTGCGCCCCGGCACGGTTCTCCATATCGAGAATTTTGCCGCGCCGCGAACTCAAATCGCCGATCACGTCGCCCATGAATTCCTGCGGCGTCACTACTTCGACTTCCATCACAGGCTCGAGCAGGATCGGGTCGGCCTTGTCGCAACATTCCTTGAACGCCATCGAGCCCGCGATCTTGAACGCGAGCTCGGACGAATCGACTTCGTGGTACTTGCCATCGAGCACGGTCGCCTTGATATCGACCATTGGATAGCCCGCCACCACGCCATTTTCCATCGCTTCCTTCACCCCGTCTTCGACCGCAGGGATAAAGTTGCGCGGGATCGAGCCGCCCTTCGTGCCATCGACGAATTCGAAGCCGCTGCCTTTGCCTAGAGGCTCGATCAGCAGATCGACGACGCCGAACTGGCCGTGACCGCCGCTCTGGCGGACGAACTTGCCCTCGGCTTCTGAGGCGCGCCGGATCGTTTCCCGATATGCGACCTGCGGCTTGCCGATATTGGCGTCCACTTTGAACTCGCGCAGCATCCGGTCAACGATAATTTCGAGATGCAGCTCGCCCATCCCGGCGATCAGCGTCTGCGCCGTTTCCTTGTTAACGCTTACGCGGAACGAGGGGTCTTCCTTGGCGAGCTTCTGCAGCGCCTCGGAGAGCTTCTCCTGGTCGGCCTTGGTCTTGGGTTCGATCGCGATCTGAATCACGGGCTCAGGGAACTCGATCGATTCGAGAACAATCGCATGCGCCGGATCGCAGAGCGTGTCGCCCGTGTTGGTGTCGCGCAGGCCGACAGCGCAGATGTCGCCCGCATAGATTTCGGTCAGCTCCTCGCGCTTGTTCGCGTGCATCTTGAAGATGCGCCCGATACGTTCGCGCTTCTGACGCGTCGAATTCAGCACCGAGACGCCGCTCTCGAGCTTGCCCGAGTAAACGCGCAGGAACGTGAGCGTGCCGAGATAGGGGTCGGTCATGATCTTGAAGGCGAGCGCCGCGAACGGCGCATCATCACGCGGCCATCGCTCCTCGACCTTGTCGCCCACCTTGCCAATCACGGGCGGCTGATCGAGTGGCGACGGCAGGTAATACACCACCGCGTCGAGCATCGGCTGCACGCCCTTGTTGCGAAACGCCGAGCCGAGCAGCACGGGAGTTACCGCCATCTTGAGCGTCGCTGCACGCACCGCGGCGCGGAGCTTGTCGGCGTCAGGCTGCTTGCCCTCGAGGTAGAGCTCCATCAGATGCTCGTCGTGATCGGCGAGCGTCTCGATCATCTTGTCGCGCCATCCCTGCGCCTGCTCTTTCAGCGCGTCAGGGATTTCAACGGTGCGATACTCCGCGCCGAGCGCGTCGCCGTCCCAGATGAGCGCCTTCATCTCGATCAGATCGACCACACCCTGGAACTTGTCCTCGGCGCCGATCGGGAGCTGGATCGGAAGCGGCGTCGCCTTCAGCTTGTCGCGCATCTCCTGCACGACGCGCTCAAACTCGGCGCCAACGCGATCCATTTTGTTGATGAACGCGATGCGCGGCACGCGATATTTGTCGGCCTGCCGCCACACGGTCTCAGACTGCGGCTCGACGCCGCCGACCGCGCAGAAGACCGCGACTGCGCCGTCGAGGACGCGCAGCGACCGTTCGACCTCGATCGTGAAATCGACGTGGCCGGGCGTGTCGATAATGTTGATGCGATGATCCTTCCAGAAGCAGGTGGTCGCGGCGGAAGTGATCGTGATGCCGCGCTCCTGTTCCTGCACCATCCAGTCCATCGTCGCGGTGCCTTCGTGCACCTCGCCGATCTTGTAATTGATCCCGGTGTAGAAGAGCACACGCTCGGTCGTGGTGGTTTTGCCGGCATCGATATGAGCCATGATGCCGATATTGCGCACCCGTTCTATTGGCGTCTGCCGAGGCATAGGAAACAGCCTTTGGTTACTCTCTGATTACCAGCGATAGTGGGCGAACGCCCGGTTGGCGTCCGCCATACGATGCGTATCTTCGCGTTTCTTGACCGCGCCGCCGCGATTGGCCGCCGCCTCCAGGATTTCCGCCGCCAGCCGCTCCGCCATCGACTTCTCGCCCCGCGCCCGCGCGGCGGTAACCAGCCAGCGCATCGCAAGCGAGTTGCGTCTCACCGGCCGAACCTCGACCGGCACCTGGTAGTTGGCGCCGCCGACTCGCCGCGAGCGGACTTCCACCGCGGGACGCACGTTGTCGAGCGCGCGCTTGAAGACGACCAGGCCGTCTTCCTTCGAA
>JASHQJ010000198.1 GCA_030037595.1 Candidatus Binataceae bacterium | reverse complement strand
AGCGACGCGCCGCTCGGGCTGTTCCTCAGCGGCGGAATCGACTCGACCGCGCTGCTCGCGATCGCGACGAAACATTCATAAGGCAGCCTCAAGGCGGTCACGATCGGATTTGATACACCGGAATTCGATGAGACTTCGGCGGCAATCGAAACCGCATCGAATCATTCGATTGAGCATTTGACCGCGCGCCTGAGCGGCGAGGAAGTGCTCGCCAACCTGGACGGAGCTCTGGCCGCGATCGATCAGCCGACTGTGGACGGGTTCAACACGTTTTTCGTTAGTCGTGCTGCGCGCGAGCTCGGCCCCACGGTCGCGGTTTCAGGGCTCGGCGGCGACGAGCTGTTCGGCGGCTATGCGACCTTCACCGATGTGCCGCATGCGCTCGCGATACGTGAGAATCCGTTCGCGCACGCGGCGGTGCGTCTCGGCGCCCCGTTCATCGCGAACCGTGCCGCACTCAAGACGATCGAGGCCTGCTGCCGCCCGAGCGACGCGCTCGCGATGGATCTGCTCCGGGGCGAGCTGTTTTTGCCCGAGGAACGGCGCGCACTGATGCCGCTGCCCGCGGGATGCGACGCGGTTTGCGGCCTCCAATCAGAAATGCTCGAAGGAGCGAGCCGAGCTTCGCGCGAGCTGGACGGTGTGTCGCGCATCAGTTTTTTCGAAATGAACTTTTACCTGCGCCACATGCTGCTGCGCGATGCCGACGCCTTCAGCATGGCGGCGCCTCTCGAGTACCGCGTACCGCTGCTCGACCATCGGCTGGTCGAAGCGGTGCTGCCGCTGCGCGCTGATTGGAAGCGGCCCGACCCGTGGCCAAAACCTCTTCTGCTCGATCTTGCCGACGGCGCCGTCCCCCGGAGTGTCTGGCAGCGCGCCAAGCGCGGCTTCACCTTCCCCTGGGCCGAGTGGATGAAACCCGGACGTCCGCTGCACGAGGCCGCGCGCGACGCCGCTCACGACAGTGCGGCGTGGAGCGATCTCGGACTCGCGTCGGATGCCGTCAGCGAGACATGGGAGCGGTTCGACCGCAGTGACCGGCGTGTCAGCGCATTGCAAATCCTCGCCTTGATCGTGCTTCGCGACTTTCGCGCCCGTCACGGACTCTCCGCCGCATGAAGATTCTTTATCTGAATCCTGGCGGAGAGCTCGGCGGCGCCGAGCGCAGCCTGCTGCTCCTGATGCAGAGCCTGAAGGCCGTGCGGCCCGAGTGGCGGATGCGGCTGATCACCGGCGGCGACGGTCCGCTGGTCGAGCGCGCGAGAGCTCTGGGAGCCGACGCGCTGGCGCTGCCGTTCCCCGTTGCGTTTGCGCAACTTGGCGATGCGAGTTCGGTCGAGCAGGGCTGCGGCCGCTCGATGATTCGGATCGCGGCCGAGTTCGGCCGCGCAGGTCTTCCGGGGCTCGACTATCTCCGTCGGTTGCGGCGAATGATCGCGGAATTTGCGCCCGACCTCGTGCATACCAACGGCTTCAAGATGCACGCGCTCGGCGCGTGGGCGCGCAGCAACTCATGCCCGCTTATCTGGCACGTGCACGATTACGTAAGTTCGCGCCCGATGATGTCGAGCCTGATGCGGGCGAACGCGAACCGCTGCAGCGTCGTAGTCGCCAATTCCGCGAGCGTCGCCGACGATCTGCGCGCGGTATGCGGTCCTGCGCTGACGATCCGCACGGCGCTCAACGCCATTGACCTTGAGCGTTTCACGCCGGACGGCGCGGCCGCGCCGCTCGATGCGCTCTCAGGGATGCCGCCCGGTCCGGCTGATGCGCTCAAGATTGGTCTCGTTGCGACGATGGCGCGGTGGAAAGGCCACGGCGTCTTCCTGCGCGCGATCAGGACAGCGGCTGAACACTTTCCGCTTCGCGCGTATATCGTCGGCGGGCCGATCTATGCGCGCGCCTCGAGTCAGTACCGAATTGAGGAGTTGCGTGCGATGGCCGCGGAGCTCGGAATCGCCTCGATTGTCGGTTTCACGGGATTCATCGACGACGTGCCCGCCGCGATGCGCGCGCTCGACATCGTGGTGCATGCGAGCGTCGCACCCGAACCGTTCGGTCTTGCAATCGCGGAGGCGATGGCGTGCGGCAAACCGCTCGTGGCGAGCATCGCCGGCGGCGCTGCCGAGATCATATCGCCTGGTGTCGACACGCTGGTTCATCGCCCGGGAAATTCCGCTGAACTGGCAGACCGCCTCGTCCAGCTCGCGCGCGATCCTGAGCTGAGACGCACGCTTGGCCTTGCCGCGCGCGCGAGCGCCGAGCGGCGCTTCAGCAGCGCACGCCTCGTCGCGGAAGTGATGCCAATCTACGAAGGACTCGCAAGAGCTGCCGCCTGATGCGTGTGCTGCACGTCGCGCGCGGGGGATTCGACGATCATTGCGATCGGCTGTTGATAGCCCTGGCGCGCGCGCAGGGCCTCTGGCCCGGACTGAACTCGCGCTTTGCACTCTGTCCGCCCGGGCGGCTCGGCCGCGAGCTCGAGCGAGCAGGGGCCACCTTTTACGATCTCGGCGCGACGCGCCTGCGCGATCCGCTTTCGCTGTGGCGCGCGCGGGGTCGCATGCGCTCGCTACTTGACGAGAATCGAATCGAAGCGGTCGTCTGTCATCGGGTCCGAACGTTCGAGGCTTTCTCTACAACGATCAGATCAATTCATCGGCCAGTGATCCTCTGGTCGCATTCACCCGACGACACCTACGGTTGGATTCGGCGGCCGGACGCGGCTCCGTTCGCGGATATGGTGCTCTGTAACAGCGAGTTCACAGCAAGCGGACTGCGCGCGCGCTCTTCGCACGTCGCGATAGAGACGGTCTATTATCCGATCGCGCAGCCCGAGCCTCACGAGGGCGCGCGCACGTCGCTTCGCCGGCAATACGGAGTCGCGGATGACACGGTCGTGATCGTTTGCGCCTCCGAACACGATCCCGCCGAGACGGTGATTCGCGCCGCTGGTCAGCTTCGCGAGCTGAGTGGCTGGACTATCTGGTTCGTTTCGTCGCACGCGAACGAGGATCACGCGCAGAATCCTGCCGCCTTGAAGCATCATGCTCAGGATGCGGGTATCGCCGACCGTATCCAATTCATTACGCATGTTGACGCGCCCGACGTACTTGCCGCGGGGGACATCTATTGTGAGACCAACCGGCATCCCGAGGCGTTCAGTTGGCGGCTGGTCGAGGCGCTGTATTGCGGATTGCCAGTGTTGGCGACGGCAGTCGGCGCGACCCGCGAAATCGTCGATGAGTCGTGCGCGATCCTCGTCTCGCCGGACGATCCGGGCTGGCTGGTTGCGACGCTCGGTGAGTTGACCGCGAATCGCGGGCTACGTTGGCGGCTAGGCGCGGCCGGTCCTTCGCGCGCGCGGGCGCTATGCGGGCCGCGTGAACAGATGCGCCGCCTCGCCAACTGCCTCGCGCGCACGACGGCCTTCGACCTCGGATCGTTCGACGCGCGGTTGCGCTGATGTTCTCGGTATCAATCTGCCTGCTGGCATTCCTGTCAGTCCTTTCTCGCGACGCGTCGTTCGCTCGCGACCGGCATCGGGATCACGCTCGTGTTCGCTACTTCTACGGCATCACGCGCGCGAATTTCGCCGATACTGCCACGCACTTCCACTTCGATGCTGCAGTGATTGGCCTCTATGCCGGCGCGCTGATGCATCCTTTCAAGGCCGCGGAGGGGCGCAAGTTCCGCCGTCTTCTACCGTGGGTGGCTGTATTTGTTTGCCTGGCCGGCCCTGATGCTCGCGGTTCCGCTTCAGGACCCGCTGATCCAGTTGGTCGGATTTCGCGCGCACGTTTACTTTCTGCCGTTCATACTGATCGGCGCCCTGCTGACGGAAGACGATGTCCAACAGCTCGTTATTTGGATCGCCGTACTAGATCTCGTCGTGTTCGGCTTCGCTGTCGCTGAGTACTTCATGGGCGTAACCCGATTCTATCCGCTCACCGACCGACCAAGATCATGTATAGCTCCTACGATGTCGCGGGCGGCACGCAACTGCGTATCCCGGCCACTTTCGTCGCGTCTGCGAGCTACGGCGGCGTGCTGGTGCTCGAGATGCCGTGGCTGGTGGGCGAGTGGATGAAAAAGCAGTTGCGCGGATGGCTCAAGGTGTTAATCGGCGTTGCGCTGCTGGCGGCGACCGTTGGAGTGTTCCTGTCGGCCTCGCGAACGCAGGCGGTGATCCTGATGGTGCTCGTGGTCGTCGCGACTTTTTTCGATGAAGGCGCGATTCAGCAACTACGTGGGCTGGGCCATGATCGTCGGCGCCGCCTTGTGGACCGTAATCAG
>JASHQJ010000197.1 GCA_030037595.1 Candidatus Binataceae bacterium | reverse complement strand
GACGCGCCGACTTACGACCGCTTCAGCATGATAATCGTGCCGACCGACACTCCCGGCTACGAAATCGTGCGCGCGGTGCCTGTCATGGGCGACACGCTCGGCGGGCATTGCGAAATTCGCTACAACAACGTGCGCGTGCCGCTGACGAACCTGCTCGGACCACGCGGGCAGGCGTTCAAGATCGCGCAGAAGCGGCTCGGCCCGGGCCGCATCTACCATTGCATGCGATGGCTCGGGCAGGCGCAGCGCGCGTTCGAGCTGATGGTGACGCGGGCGATCAACCGGCAATCATTCGGCGGGCCGCTGTCGGACAAGCAGACGATCCAGAACTGGATCGCGGACTCCGCGGCTGAGATCCAGGCGGCGCGGCTACTCACGCTCAACGCGGCGGCGAAAATCGATGCCGGCGACGAGGCTCGGATCGAGATTTCGTTAATCAAGTTCTGGGGCGCGAAAGTGCTGCACGACGTGATCGATCGCGCGATCCAGGTGCACGGCGCGCTGGGCGTGTCGGAGGACACTCCGCTCGCCAAGATGTATCGGCATGCGCGGTTCGCGCGAATCTACGACGGACCCGACGAAGTACATCGGATGGTCGTGTCGCGGCGGATCGTGCGCGAGTTCAAGAAAGGCCGCAAATGGGATTTCGGCCGCGGCGTCGCGGCGAACCGCTGACCATCGGGCTCACAGCAAGAAAATGAGCGGCGGAAGGCATTCGCCGGCCGCCGCTCCTCATTTATCGAAACTGTTCTGAATCAGAGCGCGTTGCTGCCGCGCTCGCCGGTCCTGATGCGCACGACCTCCTCAATCGGCAGGATGAAGATCTTGCCGTCGCCGATTCGTCCGGTGCGGGCCGCGCGCTCGATGGTCTCGGCGACCTGGGTCGCGAGTTCATCGGAGACGATAATCTCGAGCTTCACCTTGGGCAGAAAATCGACCACGTATTCGGCGCCGCGATAAAGCTCAGTGTGTCCCTTCTGGCGGCCGAAACCCTTCACCTCGCTCACGGTGAGACCCTGCACCCCGACACTCGAGAGGGCTTCCTTGACCTCGTCGAGCTTGAACGGCTTGATGATTGCCTCGACCTTTTTCATATGACTCCTGTTCGTTCACGCCGTCCGATCCGCCTGATCGAGCGGCCCTCCTCCAACATTTCGCATCCGTCGCAGATGGCGCAAGTCCCCCGATTTCTGGACTCAGCCGGCAAAAACCTCGCGCGCGTGATTGGTGTCGCAGTACTCGCGCACCTCGGCGATCTTGTCGCCGTCGAATCGGAAATAGAAGTGGTAGCGATTCGCGTATTTCTTGCCATTGGCCGCCGTCGTATTCGATTCGGCCTGCACCGCGGCGTGGTTGCCCTCGCAGATAATGGTGCCGATCTTCATGTTGAGCCCGTTCGGAAGCATCGTTTTGAGACCTTTGGCAAAGCCCTGCAGGCTTTTTTTGCCGCGCATCGGCTCGAACCCGGGCATGTTGGTGATCACCGAGTATTCGAAATTGTCGGCGACCATCGTTTCCAGCCGAATCGGATCGGGATCTTCGAACTCCTTCAGAAACTCGATTACCGCTTCTTTCATTTCGGCGTTGGTCATGGCGTCCTCCTGACATGAGCGCGATCGCTACCTAATCAAACCTCGCCGATAAGGCCAACTCGCCGCGCTGACCACGCAAGCGCGATGCCATCATCGGTGAGCGCGCATCGATGGCATTTCGTGGGCATCGTGGACGTGGCGATGCTGCCTTAGCGAGCGTTTGACCACTCGGCGGGCACTAACCCGTTTGGCTATCTTTCGGTTTGATCCGTTTCTCCTCGCCGCTCACGAGGCGTTGGATGTTCTCGCGATGGCGGAACAGGACGAGCGCGGTCATCAGGATAGCCAGCAGCAGGTAGTGGCGCGGCAGGCCTAGGATCGCAACCGTCGGTGGCAGCACGATTGCCGCGCTCATCGAGGCGATCGAGATGATCCTCGTGCTCGCAGCGAGAAGCGCGAAGACAACGATCAATACCGCGGTCGTCGCGGGCGAGATGACAAGCCATATCCCGAGAGCCGCTGATATACCTTTGCCGCCACGGAACTTGAGGAACACCGAGCAGATCGCGCCGACGAACGCGCAGAACGCCGTCGCGGCGATCACCTTTGCGCTGAAACCGTCGAAGCGCGCGAACGCGACCGGGATCGCGCCCTTCAACGCGTCGCCGAGAAACGTCAGCGCGGCCGCTGTCATGCCGCCCGCGCGCGCCACATTGGTCATCCCGATATTGCGCGAGCCGACGGTGCGCGGATCGAAGCCGCGGAGCCGTCCGATGATCACGCCGAACGGAATCGAACCGATAAGATAGGCGGCAATCAGCAGGGCCGCGACGGTCATGATGGGATTGCGGGTCTCAAAGAAGGGATGGTCGGGGTGACTGGATTTGAACCAGCGACTCCTGCGTCCCGAACGCAGTGCTCTGGCCAGGCTGAGCTACACCCCGTACGCCATGTCGGTTGTCGGGAATTCAGGGTTTATTTTTATATCACCCGATGGTCGCCCGCGCGAGCGGGAGAAACGCGAGCGGTCAATGCGAAAGCGCACGTCGCACGAGTCGGACGAGCCGCAGAATCGAAAATCCCACAAGCCAATCACTAGCTGCAAAATCAGCACTCCCGTTAACGGTACCGCGCCCAACGCCAAGCCGCCGACTACATGAGCCAGCGACGTACCGCTACTCACCCCTCAATCGAGGGTCGTCGTCTTCGACGCACTTCGAGGCGTCGAGGCGCTTGCGGGCATAGTCGGCGTACCAGTGCGGCTCCTGCTCCTCGTTCGCGAGCATCGTCGGGTCCTTGAGAAAGTTGCTGAGCCGGCCGCGCTCGCGCTCGCAATCGGAGGCGCCGCCGAACTTGCCGAAGTTCTCCCACTTCGAGAGCGGCGCGTTCACGTCGGGATCGTGTTGATATGTTCCGTGCGGAGTCAGCGGCGGCGGAACGATCAGCAGCCATGCGACGAGCAGCGCCGCGAGCGCGTGACAACAAGTCACTTCCGCTCCAGATCGACCGGCGTGCGACCGACCGTGCGGCGCATCTCATCGATTATCTGCGCATAGTCGCCATGGCCGAAGATGCCCGAGCCCGAGACGAAGACATTCGCCCCCGCGGCTTTCACGTCGGCGATGTTGTCGAGCTTCACGCCGCCGTCGATCTCGACGTCCAGCGCGAGGCCACGGCGTTCCAGTTCCTTGCGGATGTAGCGGAGTTTCTCGAACGCGGAAGGAATGAACTCCTGGCCGCCGAATCCCGGATGCACGCTCATCACGAGAATCATGTCGATCCGATCCGCATGCGCGAGCACGCGGTCAGCGGGAGTCTCGGGGTTGATTCCGATCGACGCCCGCGCACCGGCGGAGCGGATGAGCTGCGCAATTTTTGGAATATCGGAGCACACTTCCGAATGCACCGAGACCGAGCTGGCGCCGGCCTTGACGAACCGTTCGACGTATTTTTCGGGCTCGGAGATCATCAGGTGCGCGTCGAGCGGCAGCCTCGTCGCCTTGCGCAACGATTCCAGCACGGGGATTCCGATCGAGATGTTCGGCACGAAGTGCCCGTCCATCACGTCGAAGTGGATCAGGTCGGCGCCGGCTTCCTCGACGCGGCGCACCTCGTCGCCGAGGCGTGCAAAATCCGCCGAGAGAATCGAGGGCGCGAGCTTGTCGATGACTTCCACGATAGCTCCTGGAGCAGACGCGAGTGCGATCAGCTCTTCGCCTTCTCCCGCTCCTCGAGCATCTTGAAGAGTTCCTGGTAGTGCTTCGGCATCGTGACCGTCGAGCGCATCGCAACCGGAATCGGGTAGCGCACTCCGCCCTTGTAGGTTCCTTCGAGGCCCTTCAGCAGGTCGTCCACGAAATCCCACGGGCACGCAAACACCATCTCGGTGTCCTGCGCCATGCCGAACACGCGGTCGCCGTTGCACGGGATGATCACCTTGGGCGCCGCCGTCTTCATCGTCTGGATTACGATTTCCGCGCAGTCGAGGCGGCCGCCCGTCGTGCTCTCGATCCTGCCGCCATGGCGATAGAGCGCGGCGTTGACCAGCCGCATCACCTGCGCGCTGTTGGCGTAAACCGCGATCACGTGCGGCTCAAAGGTCGCGCGGGCGATCGGCGCGACACAGACGTAATCGTATCTGCCCGGCTCGAAGCGCCAGGTGCCGGCCTCGAGCCGCGTCGCCGCGTCCTCGTTCTCGCAATACATGCCGACCGAGGCGAACCCGTGCAGGTATTCATCGTTGGGTTTGCGAAAGCCGAAGGCGATCGCGGCGAGCGGGCAAATCACGTCTTCCTTGCCGACCGCGATTCCCCATCCGTAGCGCCGCGCGACGCCGATAGACTGGCATACGATCCAATTTTCTTTGAGGCTCTCGCTCGGGATACGCAGGCCCTCGGGCACCGCCTCGCCGGGCGCGAGCATCCGGATCGCGAGCGGAAATGAATCGGGCCGTACGTGGCGGCCGATCGCCTCGTCGAGCGCCTTCAGTTTTTGCGCGACTGCGTCGTCCATCGATGATTCACCTGTTCATTTCTGTATCTGACTCGCGCGCGGAAGACGAGGCTGCAATGTTCACCCCATCCTCGCGCGAAGCATCCGCACCGCGAAGAAGCCGTCGAGGCCGCCAATATCGGGCCGCGTCTTCAGCGCTGCGCGCTCGTCGAGCAGGTCCTTGATCTCTTCATAGTTCGGCGCACGAGGATCGATTTCAAACTCGCGATGCTCGCTGAGGAATGCGTCAATCACGCCGTCGCCCTCTTCTGGCGCGAAGCTGCAAACCGAGTACACGAGCGCGCCACCAGTCTTTGCGAGCGCCGCGGCACTTTCGAGCATTTTGAGTTGCAGCTTCGCCATCCGCGATGGATCTCCCGGCTTCAGCCGCCATCTTATCTCCGGATGCTCGCGCATCGTGCCGAGCCCTGTGCACGGCGCGTCGAGCAGTATGTGAGTGAACGACGCGGGCCTGAGCGGCACGCCGACGGTCACATCCGCGCGCACAACGGCGACATTGTGATGCCCCAGCCGCCGGGCGATCCCGCGTGCGTTGACGAGGCCATGCGGATTCTGGTCGAGTGCGACGATTCGAGCGCTGGCGCCGGCCAGCTCTGCGAGATGCGTTGACTTGCCTCCAGGAGCGGCCGCGCAGTCAGCGACGATCGCGTCGGCGGTAGGAGCGAGCATCCGCGCGACGATCTGAGACGCCTCTGACTGAGGTTGAAAAAGTCCTTCGGCGAATGGGCGAGAATCTATCAGGGGCGCGCTCGCGAGAATCACGGTCTCCGCTGAGCGTCCGCCCCGAGCGATTTGAAATCCGTCGGACTCAAGCCGCGCGAGAATTTCGTCGCGAGTGCCGCGCGCGAGATTCAATCTAATCACGTTCGGAGCGGCCTCGTTGTCTGCTTTCATCAGGCGCTCCGCCGCCTCGACGCCGAACCACGCGACGAATCGCTCGACCATCCAGGGTGGATGGGACCATTTGACCGCGAGATGCTGAACCTCGTTCTTCTCGCGCGGCGGCAACGCGATCGTCTCGCGTGTGGCGCGCCGCAGGACAGCGTTGATAAACCCCGCCGCGAGCTCTGCGTCACGCGTCGCCCTGGCGAGCGTCACCGCAGTGTCCACGACCGCGTGCGCGGGAGTGCGATCGAGGAAGCGGAGCTGGTAGAGCGCCGTGCGCATAATCGCGAGCGCCGCCGGCTGGATTCCTCCCAGCGGTCGCCCCGTCAGCTTTTCCAGCTCGTAGTCGATGCGGCCAAGCCACGCGATCGTGCCGAGCACGATTCTCGTTACAAGCCGGCGGTCTGCCGGCAGGAAGGCCGGCAGCCGCTCGCCGAGAAGGAGGTCCGCGTACGCGCCGTCGTCAGTTACGCGCTGCACGATTTCAAGTGCGACACGGCGCGATTCGACACCCTCGCGATGCGCGCGCGAGGTCTCGCGATGCTGCCCGCGGCTCCGGCTGCGTGTGCGTCCGCTCATGCGAGGAGCCGCGCGCCCGGTTCGAGGCGCTTGCCGCGCGCGAAATCGCCGCTCGCGATTCGTTTGCGCCCGGGAGCCTGCACTTCGATAAGCGCGAGGCGTTCCGCGCCGCACTGCACGACGATTTCCGGCTTGACGCTTACGATTGTCCCGGGCGCGGCGGCGCGCGTCGCATCGCTTTCGACGCGCGATCGCCAGACGAGCAAATCTTCCCCGCCGATCGTAGTGCGAGCAACCGGCCACGGATCGTACGCGCGGACGGCGCGCTCGATTTCGACGGCACGACGCGTCCAGTCAATCACCGCGTCTTTCTTTTCGATTATCTTCGTGAAGGTAGCGAGCGATTCGTCCTGCGGCGTCTCGACGATTTCGCCGCGCGCAAAAAGCTCGAGCGACTCGACCAGCGCCGTGGCGCCGAGCTCAGCGAGTTTCTCTTTCAGCGTGCCCTGAGTGTCGTCGCGAGCGATCGGAATCGAGCGCTTCAGCAGCATCGGACCCGCGTCCATCTGCTCGACCACGCGCATGATCGTGACGCCGGTTTCCACCTCGCCGGCCAGGATCGCACTCTCGATGGGCGAAGCACCGCGATAACGCGGCAGGAGCGACGCGTGAACGTTGATCGGCATGAGGCGCGGCAGGTCGAGGATCGCTTGCGTCAGGATTCGGCCGTAGGCGGCGACGACGATCAGATCGGGCGCGTACGATTTCAGCTCGGCAACGAACTCAGACGTTCGGATCTTCACCGGCTTGAGCGTGGGAAGCTGAAGCCGCGCAGCGACCGCTCCGACCTCGCTCGGTTCCATCGCGAGCTTTCGTCCGCGCGGCTGGTCGGGCCGCGTGACGACCGCAACCACTGGGAATCGTTCGCGCTCTGCCGCAAGACGTTCGAGGATATGGCCCGCCAAAGCGGGCGTGCCCATGAATATGATTTTCAGCGGAGCCGTGAGACTAAATCAGGACCTTGGAGGGACGCTCGTCGTGATCGGCCTTGCCCTCCTTCAGCATTTTGTTGCGCTTGCGCTTGTAGAGTTCGCGCTTGATGCGGCTGATGCGGTCGATGAAGAGCTTGCCGTTGAGGTGGTCGATCTCGTGCTGCAGCGCGACCGCGAGCAGCTCGTCGCCTTCGATCTCGATCTGCTTCTGCTCGGGCGTCCACGCGCGGACGAGCACGTGCTTTGCGCGTTCCACGTCCGCAGTGTAATCGACAACCGAGAGGCATCCTTCTTCCCAGATGATCTTGCCCTCGGACTCGACGATCTCGGGGTTGATCAGCTTCAGCAGATGCTTGCCTGGTTCCTCGTGATCGGTGTCGATCACGATCACGCGCTGCGATTCTCCGATCTGCGGCGCGGCGAGGCCGACGCCCGGCGCCGCGTACATCGTCTGCGCCATGCTGTCGAGGAGTTGGGCAAGCCGGCCGTTGATACTTTCCACCGGCAGGGCGGGCTTTTTCAGCACGTCATCCGGGAATTTCCTGATCCGAAGCAAAGCCATAAGTCTGATCCGTCAATTTATCAAAGCACCTAAATCGTAGATAGCAGAGACATTTTAGATGACAGCGAGCGCTGGCCGCGCGGAATGCGCGCTCACGCTCTGCGTTCATCATTGCGGTGTCGGCCGCAGCGGCCTCAGAATCCTCGCGCAACGCTCGGAATGACGTGAGGAAGCGCGCACCTCTCTTGAACAGCCTCACGCCCGCTAGTAGGCGCGGCCTGATGATCCCCTATTCTGACAGCTCAGCAACTCTTGTCATTCTGAACGGAGCGAGCCTGCGAGCGCAGTGAAGAATCCCGGCGACCTCGATGGTGCAATCCAGCAGCGTTCGTCGTGCCGATCGGAAGGATCCGGGATCCTTGTATATCGGCGATCAAGAGTGATGATGAGATTGGCATAGGGCGCGGTAGACCGAGAGATCCAAGGCCGCTGGAGGCCGAGTCGAAGCGTGGCTCGCCGCGCCTTTCAAAGCGGAGCCGAACCCGGACGGTCGAAGGAGCCGCCGTAGGGCGAGCTCGGATTAAATCGCAAGGAGGGGTCAGGGCTCC
>JASHQJ010000196.1 GCA_030037595.1 Candidatus Binataceae bacterium | reverse complement strand
ATCCCGAACCAAATAAATATCCCAATCTCGATCGCAACTAACCCACCGAGCACGTAGCGATAGTAGTTGATCATCGTCGTCCGAAAAGAGCTATAAGCTGTCCAATTTGCGGCATAGATGGCCCGCTGAGATGCGATTTCGGCGGCGACTGCGGCGAGGGCTTGTTGCTTCCTGATATAGCAGGAACAGTAACCGGTGCTATCGATGAATGGGGTGATCAGGCGGCCGGACGCCCCCATTGCGGTTAACAACCAGGGTGTCGAAAGGGTGTTCAACTCTTGCGCAATCTTCAGTAGTTCCTGCGCCGTTTCGTCGGCGCGGTCGTTTGCCTGCTTGGCCTGGTCAACAGCTGCGCTTCGCTGGCTCCGGTTGGTGGCAGCATCCATCGCGCGCTCGATGTCCGCCTTGTCTTTCTCCAATCCGGCCTTGTACGCTTCGATCCGCGCTTTTATTTCGGCCAGCTTCTTCGTGTCTCCATCAAGCTCTTTGATCCTCGCATCGAGCGCCAAGGTTACAGCGTCGTTGATCTGCGTCGGATCACTGACGGCTTTCCCATTGAGGATGCTGCAATGCAAACCCGCGTGTTCCGTACAAGGCTGGACAGTGGGGCAATCGCAGAGTTGCCAGTAGCAAGTGGCCATGATGACCTCCCCCGAGCGTAGAGCCGAAGCAGCAAAGAACGCGAGTTACGTGAGCCATGGGCTAGCACAGCAAGCTGGATTGATGTAAGCGCCTGGGGTGTCCTTACCGAAAACCTATACTCGAACATTTGGATGATGCAGCCTGCCCAGGATCGGAATCGACAAGATATTGCCCGCTGTTGGCGCCGTCGGAAAAGCGGAGCGTTCTTGTTCAGCGCTAAGTGAGTGCGGACTGGAGGACTTCCGAATTACGCCGCGTCTCTGAGGTTTCTTGTTTAGGGCCGAGCATTGGGGGTCGAATGTCGGCATAATCCGAGCCACGTGGACCGCGTCTAGGATGCCTTCCATTCAGTCAGCCGAGTATCGGTTGGCCGAATCGAGGCCGACCGATATGTTGACCGCGGAGCCAATCGCAGATGCCGCCACTCCGGCAGCCAGTTGCTGAGAAATCTTCGGATACCGCGGTTTGTTGGCGGCGGTCGCCGCTGCTCTTCTTCATCTTGATCTTTGTTCTCGCTGTTCCCTTCTGGTTGATCGGCGCGGTGACGAGCCGCGAGGTGCTGCCGGGGCTCCCGATGAGTTCATTCATGTGGATCTGCCCTGTGACAGCGGCTGCAATACTCGTACACCGGGAGAAAAGGACCGTGGGTGTGATCCAGTTGCTTGGGCGCTCCTTCGACTACCAGCGAATCAGGTCGAAGGTGTGGTATGTGCCGCTCGTCCTCCTCATGCCCAGCGTGACGGTTCTGGCATATGGGCTGATGCGCCTGACGGGGCGACCGCTTCCAACTCCGCAATTCCCAGGGCCGACAGCGCCGGTGTTGTTCTTTGCGCTCTTTATCCCCGCATTGTGCGAGGAGTTGGGCTGGTCGGGATACGTCACTGACCCGATGCAGGAACTATGGGGCCCGCTCGAGGCCGGCCTTCTCATCGGCTTAGCATGGGGCCGTCTGGCACTTCATCCCCTTGGTGCAGGCTCATCGATCAGCGAGTTGGATCGGCTGGTGGTCACTGTACATGGTGGCGTCACGGGTTTTTGATCGTTTGGCTTTACAACAACATCGGGCGGAGCGTATTCGCGGCAGCTCTCTGTACCACGATGTCATGAACCTCTGTTGGCAACTGTTTCCAATCCACGGCTCATTTTGAGATCCGCGCATCACAAGCCTGCTCGTCACATTCGTGGGCAGTCGTCACAGTCGTGTGGCGACCCCGAAGGTTGGCTCGGAACAGAATCGCCGGCTGATCGATCCCGGAGTCGAGGGTCGACCATTTCCTCGCGTGCGCCGTTAGACGTGGGGCTGGGACTTGGCCTATAGCCTTGGCGGCTGCGCCGGGGCAGGGAGTTGCTGACGGTTCTGCGATTCGCCTGACGCGCGGCCAGACTAAACTTCGCCGATGTGAGGGGTGGCGTCGCCTACCCTTTGCAGCCGCGTTGTCAAACGCAGCTTTTGCATTTTCCAAACTAATCGTGGGAAGTTTGCTCGTTGCTTGAGTACTTGGCGGAATTCATAAGTGTCGCGAGTTGAATCGCGGTGCGTCAGATACCAATCCAGTCGAATCAAAAAGGTTAGCTGCGGCGGGGATGGAAGGACACGGACAAACTCGGATGTCGGCGCACGCATCTTAGCGAGTGCTCGAAGATGAAAGTCGAAGAGGACAGGGTTATAGGTGAAGGGCGACGGTCTAATCAGGAGGCTGTTAAGCTCGCTAGCCATGGCGAAGCGATGGACAACAAGATACGAGGTCTACCAGGTCGCGGTGCGCCAACCCTTTCCAGTATCTCACCGAACCGCAGCGGAACGCTCTGAAGCGGCGGCCAATCTTTCGTCAGTGGATGCCGTGGAACTACCGCCAGACCCTGGAGCGGGGTGTTGGACGCCTCCTCTAGCGGGGATGTGGTGAACCGGGGGGCCTCGCGCATCGGCTCCCAGCTGTTCGAGAGCTATCTCGAACGTCCAACCAAGTGCTGGTTGCGCTCACGCGGCGAACCGGCCAGCGGGAATGTTTATGCAGAGTGGATTCGCGCGCAAAGGGACGCCAATCTCCTAGACAGCCTAAAACGTCTGCTCCAATCCGCTCCCGAGAGCGACTGCGTAATCTCCCCTCCAGTTCCCGCAAATGCGAACGATGTGGTCTGGTGCCATGCGATCGATGTGTGCTGAAGAACGAGAGATCTGGAAGCTTCCTTACAGGCTGTTGAAAGGCTACCCACTAAGGGCCGCAGCAGGCATGCCCAGTTCGTCCCTCATCGGTTCGAATTAGCCAACAAACTTGCCAAGGAACATAAGCTGCTAGTCACGTTCGATGCGCTCTTGCTGTCGGAGGCCATTGGACGCGATGTAAAAGTGGGCAAGATCATGCATGGCGAAAATCGCGCTACGCTCAAGGTGGACACGCTCGCCTTCGCCAGCGAAGTGCGAAAGCCGATTAAAGACATCGCCGCACTCATGGCCTGCACTTCACCGCCGGACCTTGTGCTGAATCGACACTGCGGCCAGTGCGAGTTCCAAACTCGGTGCCGGCTGCAGCTGAGCAAAAGGAGGAACTAAGTCTCCTATCAGGCATGTCGGCGAAGGATCGCAAGAGGCTCCACGACAAGGGCATTTTTACAATCACCCAGCTCTCCTACACATTTCGTCCGCGCCGACGCCGCAGGAACTCGAGCGGTAAGCGAGAGAAGAATCATTTTTCGTTGCAGGCACGGGCAATCCGTGAAAACAAGATCCACGCGGTCGATATGCCCGCTCCAAACTTTGAGGCCGGCGTAGGGTCGAGCACGGAGGCATTCGCCTGTTTTACTTGCAAAAAAAAGCGCATCATTGTCGCCGGCCATGAAAAGCCCCACCAGGCAACGAGTGCCGACGCTACCAACGCCAACGACCTTGACAGCCAAGTCGAAGAAATGAAAGCGGTCGAACAGGACGCGAACGTGATCGGAGAGGGATTGGCGATAACGCGCGATACTGTCTGCGTATCCTGTCTTGAGTCCGGGAGCCTGCTGTTTGGTGGGATGAAAGATCAGCGGAGGGTTGTCTCTGATCCGATAGTCAGCTCCATGATGTTCGACTAACTTGGGAAAGTCGTCGTGCGCGACGCTACGCGCTCGGCATCTAGGCTGGCTGGATGGAAGCAATTCAGCAGGTCACTGGACCTCGCCATTATTGCGAAGTATGGCTGCCCAGACTCGATCCTTCTTTCGTACATTTCCATGATTAGACGCGTATTAAGCTGTGGGCTGCACAGCGGAGATTTCGCGTTGGCATACTTCGCCACCGCTCGACGCGCCAATTCGGCCATTTCATACGCGGTCCATCTACCGTCGATTGCCGAACGGCCTCGATAGGAGTCATAAGTCGATTCGGGCCGCCGACTACCAGCTGTAGGCGACTCCAATCCCGACCGACAGCGGTGATTGATGACCGCCTGGCAGAGGTGGTGCGCTGGCCGCAAAGACGCGCCATCGGTTCGGCTGCTGCTCATGGCGCTTGTGGAGCCACAAAAGTAGTTCGGTGGTGCCGACGCCAAGCAACGCCGCACCGACTACATCGGAGAACCAATGTGCGTTGTTTCCCATGCGGCCGAAGCCGTCCAGCAGGGCAAGTGAGTAGAGTGGTGCGGCCGCATACCAGCGGTTGTCGA
>JASHQJ010000195.1 GCA_030037595.1 Candidatus Binataceae bacterium | reverse complement strand
TAAAGTCACCAATCGAGTAACGCTCTTGAACATGTTCGATCGGACCAACTTGATCCGACCCTCAAGTGGCATCGGTGTCTTCCAGGCCGCGTATGGCCCGAGGATCACAGTCTACGATGCGGTGACGGTCCCACTCCCCTCATTTTAGGGGACAGGCTATCGCGCGGGGTTCGCGAGTCTATTCAGGTACAGGTAGTTGACTACATGATTTTGGTGCGCTTCGAGGCAATATTCCCAGCATGATAGGAACGCGGTAATCCGGGTCCAAAGCTATGGACGTCGACACCATCTCGTCCGTATAGATGATTCGTGTGCGACTCGATGTCTCATGTAGCCAAGGCGGAATAGCGATTCGTCATCGAGGCGCGGTTCGGAATTGGACCAATCGAATGCTTCGGACCGGATTGCGGCAAAAGCACTGAGATATTTTTCGAGATCGAAGCGGTCGCTGGTCTCGTTGTTCTGCATTCTGTTCATGCTCATGATACGAGGATCACCGCCGGTTGGATTTCGGCAGCCTACGTACCCTTGAGATACATGGCGCCAGTTGGCTTGCTCACACCGCCCGTGGGTTCGAGCGTTACCGCTGTTGCCAACACGCGCTCGACCGCAGGTGGCGAAGTCCTGGGCCACGACACTGACACCTTCCTGAGCTGTGAAGAGAACTTCATTAGCCTTTATTGCCAAACATCGATGATGGGGTTGGCGGCAGCCGAATGGCCCAGGTGCGACAGTCCGTACATGTCCTCGATGGTACGCAGGACGTTGTAATGATCGATCTTTTCAAAATATCGACCAGACTTGACCATCGGTCCGACGAAGATCGTCGGGACATGGTTGGTCAAACCTCCGTTGTCTTCGTCCCAATCAATGATGAGGAGACTGTTGTTGGTCTGCGCCCATGTCACGTAGCGCGAAAGGTTTCTCTGCAGCCATCTGTCAGCTTGCTCTATAGGGCCACTGTGCATGTCGTTGACTTGGTTCGGAATCACCCATGACACCGTGGGAAGATTTTCGAAGTTCCTCGGAAAATCGGTAAAGGGGCGGTTGTTAGCCGGCGGATCGTTGGGGAAATAGGCCCACGGAACATGTTTGCGGGCGTAGTAGCCGGAAAAGCAAACTTCTGATCCGATCGCCGGTAGATCTTCTGAATAACCCACGAACGTTAGCTTTGCTGCAAGCAGCTCGCTCTGCAGATCTGGCAGTCTGAAGGAGAGCGGACAGGAGTCGTCCGTGACGCCCTGCGTCGACCCGCAGAAGAGTGCGAGGTAGTTCGGCAAACTAGGATGAGAGATGGCGTGAGCATGGGTGAACGAAGCTCCTGCCAGCGCCAGGCGATTGATATAGGGAGCTTGCGGCGAGCCGATAATATCGCCGTATCCGTGGTTTTCTTCCATCACGACAACTACGTGGGAAGGCGCAGGAATGGTCGTGGGGGAGGCCTCGCATAATAACGGGGCGATCGCGGGCTGAATTCCAAGCAGAACAATCAGTAGGAGAATTCTCAAAGCGGTATCTGGAGCCGTTTCCTGGATGGGCTGGCGTTCGATCCGATAGGCTGGCTCGCCAAGGCAAGAATTACTTACTTCAATCGTAGGGATCCAGTCAGGGCTCAACGTACTTTGAGTGGCTATAGCAGGATGACTTGGCGGCGCGTCCGCTTGTGCTGGCTGCGCCCTTCGTGCCCTCCGAGCCACGTGATCGTGGTACGTTCGTTTAACGGCACCTGCTTTTGCTAGCGCCGCGCATTTCGCGGTGAAGCTCATGGAATCGTGCCGCTTCCAATCTCAGCGGGCGGCATCATTAATAGATTCGGGTATAGGTTCTTCAGTGAGGACAGCCTTTTTTGCGAACGATAACGCGCTGACCAACCTGGAAAATCACGCGCCAAATACGACCGCTTCAGTTTATCTGAATGCATCGCGGTTCACCTTCCGGGCAACAGCTCCGGCAGCTTCAGAACTATCGCGGAATCTTTCGATCAATCGCGCGCAGCTCTCCCTCGGTGACATATCGGATGCTGCGGTCGGGTGCGACATCTTCCAGGTAAGTGAAGAAGTAGCCGTCATCCGCTGTCGATGAAACAGAGCGTGATGATCGGATAGCCCGTGACTTCTGTGTCCGCGCCTAGCGCGCCCGCTATCATACACCAACAATTTACGATCCCGATCGCGCCGGTCGCCATAATTCAGGTCCGATGAGCCACCAGTAAAGTCGCCACCTATCAGCGGTCCCATGGCGAGTAATGTCCCGTGCCTGCGCTGTAATCGACGAGGTAAACTCTCCGCGCCTACGCCTGGCTACAATCTTTCGGAGAGGAATGGTTCGTCCCAAGATAGAGCAATTTGATCGTCTCCGTCGCGAGCGGCGACTGATTGGAAGTTTTCCACCTATCCTCGACCATCGTGTAATAGGTCAGCCGCGGCTCCAATACGTACCGATTATCAGCGCCCTTCAACTCGTAGTCGAAAAATCGCAGCGGCTCTGGCCCGGTGTCCAGGCGCTGGCCGATGATAACATCGCACGTATTTGCATGAATCCATGGGCCCATAATCAACCGCTGCGGATTGTGTAGATCCATGAATCGCTGCAGTGCGCTTCGTGCAGTCGGACCGTAATACCATCTGTCGATGTTATAGAACGCAGCGCCGGACGCCTCGATTTCCTTGTGATGACGCGCCGGATTTGACGATTCGACCACACCGCGCCGGAGCTGAACACCGATCGCAGGCAGTCGCGCGTGGGAGCGGTGAAACCGCTATCGAGGCCAGCAACCTCAGTCGGGCGATCAGCGCGATATGTCATCCGGGTCAGATATTATTCCACATCAATGTTATTGTGCTGCGCAATAGCCGCGGCGAGCATCACGCTATCTGGGTCATCGTCGACCGGCGCAATTCCGCGCACCACATACGGGATGGACCCGAAATACTGGCTCATCATCCAGATGGCATTCTGATCCACGATGCACCCGATTCGGTTCCATCGCGCGATTAGCCACTGAAGATAAATTCCGCCGGGGAACGATTCTGAGGTGAACAGGTCCCACCACGCGAACATCGGCGCCGCTGCGCCCACCTGCGGATTATCATTTGCTAGAAGCAGCTCAGCCGATACGCCGAGTTATGAGCTACCAATCGTGCCTACTTTCACATTCGATCATGTCTGGCTGACGATCCACTTCACGATATCGTCGCCATCGTGGATTTCATCCGGTGTACAGGGATACGGGATCTGCCCGAACGATGCGCCCGAAGCGCGCACATCGTTTCGATCCATGCATAGCGGCTGCATATTACCACGGAAGCGGGGGGACCCCGTGGAAGGAAGGGAGCACGGGGTTCGGGCCTACTTAGTTTCCTTTATTTGCTAGCCAAGCTCTTTAATCAACTCTTCGGTCTCCCCAGTCCGTGTCGACTCGTGTCAGATACATGGCATCGATTGTCAATTCTTCACCGCATTTTGAGATCGCACTGTTAGATCGTGATTTTCTGAAAAGGTTCCAAAGTTACACTCCTTAATTAGACCCATGATGAAAGGAAAATTGCAGCGCGGCAATTACATGCATTGGTCAGTATTCGCGATCAGAGTCGAGCCACAGTACTCTTCAAAGTGTAGGTAACCATTACGCTAGATCACCATTTCCATAGCCGATGCACGATTCACTATTCAAATTCGCCATTCGAAGAAAGGACTATACGCGAAGAATAACTTCCTAAGTTTGTTCGAGGCGAATATGTACACCTGGTTGGCAGACGTGTTTGACCTAAAATTGTTATTTGGCTAACCGTGGGAACCTGAAGTGTTCTGCAGTGGACTAGCCACCTCGCATCAAGCTTGAACTGAATTTCGCGGCTTGTGCACCGGGGGAATGTTGCGGCCTGAACGCCGATACGAGCCGCGGCGCGGCCGTTCCTTCGAAGTGAGCTTGATGCAAGTCCCAACTGCCGAGAACTAATCATTTTCTCAAGACCGTCGGCGGACGGAGGTCGTCCTGAAAACCGAACTGCGGAGAGCATTGGCTCTCGAGGAGTAACGGAGACATGGGTGCTGCGTTTACTTACCCCGGCGTTTATATCGAAGAACTTTCCAGCGGACAGCACACGATTACTGGGGTTGCCACGTCGATCGCAGCATTCGTAGGTTGGGCTCCCCAAGGACCGGTAGATGAAGCGACCCTGATCCAGAGTTGGTCTGACTATCAAACCATATTCGGAGGTCTCGATCCGCGCAGCAAGCTGGGCTACGCAGTCAATCAGTTCTTCGGTAACGGCGGAACCCAGTGTTACATAGTGAGACTCGTATGGGACGGGTCAATTCCGTCAGGAACGGGTAGCCGTGCGATCGCCGCGACGGCGGTAGCGAATGGCCTCGGATACGCGGTAGCGCAGTTCACGGCAACTGTCGGCTCGATCACCGGGAATTTCTCGCTGGGCATTGGCACGCCACAGCTTCAAAGCATTGCGATTACTCCCGCTGCAATGCCTCCGATGCCGGTCGGAGCGACGGTTGCCTTGGTAGCAAATCCAACCTACACGGATGGCGGGAGCGCCCCCGCGCTTTCTTCAGTCACGTGGATTTCGAGCAATCCCTCGGTGGTTACGGTTACGGGCGGATTGGCTACGGCGGTTGGCGTCGGCACAGCGACGATTACCGCGACCTCGGGTTTCGTCTCGGGAAGTACCACGCTTACAGTTACCGCTGCGACGTTCAGTTCGCTGGCCATATCCGCGCCAGCAACCTCAGTAGCGGTCGGAGAGACGCTGCAGCTCACGGCGACCGCAAACTACTCGGACGGAACTTCGCCGAACATTACAAGCAGCGTCGTCTGGTCCGTCGAAGCTCCTCCCACGCCTCCAATTGTGCAGTTAGGCCCAAGCACAGGATTGCCCACGCCCGGGTTGGTTGAGGGCTTACAGCAAAGCGGAACCCCCGCCACTATCCAGGCAACCATTCCCTGGCAAATCGGCGGATCGTCTCCGAGTCAAACTGTGAGCATCACCGTCGAAGCGGCCGCTATTACCTCGGTTGCGGTCTATCCGGCGAATCCAAGCCTTGAAGTTGCAGCTACCCAGCAACTTAACGTGTGGGGGTTCTTTTCGAGTGTTCTGCCCAACCCGATGCCCACGGAACTCACGGGTGGGTCGTGGAACTGGACATGGACTGCGAGCAACACACAGGTTGCCACGGTGTCGGGGAACACCGTGACCGCCGTTGCGGTTGGTTCAGCCACGCTCACCGCTACGGCAACTTCTGGAGGCATTAGCTATTCAGCCTCGACGACGGTGACGGTCATCGCGGCATCACTTAAGACGGTCACGATAACGCCGCCGACCTCGTCGGTAGCTGCGGGACTGACTACGCAATTGACCGCCACCGGTGTCTACAATGATGGGACTTCGGCTGTTCTGACTGGCAGCGTCACCTGGACTCCGAGCACCGCCGACATTGCGATCACACCCGGCGGTCTGGTTCAGGGCGTGAATGCGGGCAAGTCGCCAACGGTCACAGCCACTTTCCAGGGAGTGACCTCAAACACAGTAACAGTGAACGTCACCGCGCCGGTTCTTCAATCGATCACTATCACGGCGCCCGCGAGCGTCACCTCGATACCTTCGGGCCAGACGCTGCAGCTTTCCGCGACCGGGATCTACTCGGGATCCGCCACGCCCGTAACGATCACGACGGCGACTTGGACTGCGCTCACGCCGACCCTCGCGACCATCAGCACGGCGGGGTTAGTCAGCGCGGTTGCAGCGGGGGGATCATTGACGCTCTTCGCCAATAATCCGGGAGCGTGGGGCAACAATCTGTATGTCACTATCACCGCTCAGGCGCCGCCCAACAACAATCGCTTCTCGATACTGGTGCAACTGCTGAACACGACGACCAATCAGCTCCAGACGGTGGAGAGCTTCACCAACCTCTCGGTTTCATCCACCGATCCGCAATACGTCGTGACCGTGATCGATCAGGACTCGAACTACATCACTTTTGTCGATCCCGAGACCGATGCCCCGATCGTGCCAACCGCCGCGCCAACGACAACCCCAATCCCGGTGGAATTGAGTGGCGGCGCCGACGGCGAAGTGCTCGTACCGGCGACGGATCAGAACTTCGAGCTGGCGCTGACATTCAACGCCGATGGCGGCGTTTATCTGCTCAACCGGGTCGACATCTTCAACCTGCTTTGCATCCCGGGTGAGACCGACGCGGCTACGATCTCGACGCTGGAAGAATGGTGTTTTCAGAAGCGCGCGTTTTTCATCGTCGACCCGCCGCAGCTCAGCACCATCTCTGGTTTAATCACCTCAGGCCCAGTGGGTACCGCAGCGGGCGGCGGCACGCCCGGACCAATTACGGGAACCTACGCGACCAACGCGGCCTATTACTTCCCGTGGATATCCGCACCCGATCCGCTGGCCGGAAACCGCCCTGCGCTCTTTCCTCCCTGCGGGTTCGTAGCCGGGGTCTACGCCGCGACTGACGCGAGCCAGGGAGTATGGAAAGCGCCGGCAGGTATCCAGGCCAGTCTGAGTGGCGACTCGGGTTTGCAATACCTGCTTACCGATGCTGAAAACGGCAGCCTCAATCCGCAGGCGATTAACTGCCTGCGCGAGTTTCAGGTTTATGGCGACGTCGTATGGGGTGCGCGCACGCTGGCCGGAAATGATCAGGCCGGCTCCCAATGGAAGTATATTCCGATCAGGCGTCTTGCGCTGTTCCTCGAGTCGAGTCTGGTCCAGGGCACGCAGTGGGTCGTCTTTGAGCCTAACGACGAGCGGCTATGGGGCCAGATAAGGCTCAACGTAGGCTCATTCATGCAGCTACAATTTCTCGCGGGTGCATTTGCGGGTACGACGCCGCAGCAGGCGTACTTCGTCAAGTGCGATTCTGAAAATAATCCGCCTGCCAGCGTCGCACTCGGAATCGTAAACATTCTGGTTGGCTTCGCGCCGCTCTACCCCGCGGAGTTCGTGGTGATCCAAATCCAACAGATCCTGGCTCAGAGTTCATCCTAAGGAGACGACGAGATGGCAATCTTCCCCGCCAATCCAAAGCGACTGGATCCGTACAAGGGCTTCAAGTTTCGTCTCAAGTGGGACGGACAATATGTTGCCGCGATCAGCAAGGTCAGCAGCTTCAAGCGCACCACCGAGGTGGTGGAGCATCGCTCGGGCGGCGACCCGTCCACCGCTCACAAGTCACCCGGCAGGAATAAGTACGAGGCCATCACCATGGAGCGGGGTCTGACGCAGGATCTCGCCTTCCATGACTGGGCGGGCCTGGTCTGGAACTATGGCGCCGCACTCGGCTCGGAAGTGTCGCTCGCGAACTTCCGCAAGGACATTTACCTCGAGTTCTACAATGAGGCCGGGCAGCTCGTGATCGCTTACAAGATCTATCGCTGCTGGGTCTCCGAGTATCAGGCCTTGCCCGATCTCGACGCCAACGCCAACGCGATCGCGATTGAGCATATCAAGCTCGAGAACGAGGGCTGGGAGCGCGACACTGGTGTCACCGAGCCGACCGAGCCGACCTTGAGTTCCGTCGCGACTTGACGATGCGTGCGCTGACGCAGGCAGATTTTCTGGCGCTCTGGGAGCAGGGGCGGAATATGCATCCGCTCGACCAGGGACTGCTTGCGCTCCACCTGTCGTTGCCCGAGGCCGATCCTGAGCTGCTGGCGGACTGGCCTCTGGGCCGCCGCAATCGCGCTCTAATGGAGCTGCGCGGTGCCTGCTTCGGCGCGACGCTGCGTGGCTGGATCTCCTGCGGGAATTGCAACGAGAAGCTCGAGTTCGAATTCGACGGCCGGGCGTTTGCCAACGAGGAGACCGGCGAGCATGTGGATCAGATCACCCTTAACGGCCACGTTTTTCGGCTGCCGACGAGCAGGGATCTCGCGTACGTCGCGTCGGCGCCCGATCCAGAATCAGCGGCGATGATGCTCCTCGAACGATGTACCGTCGAATTGGACCAATTCGCGCCAAAGATTGCCGATTGGAGCGAAGAGGATCGCGAGAGCGTTGGCGAGCGCATGGCGGTCGCCGATCCGCTGGCCGAGATTCAGCTCCACTTCGATTGCCCGGCGTGTGGCGAGTCCTTCGATGAGCCGATCGATCTTCCGGCTTTTCTGTGGAGCGAGATCGAGGCTTTAGCCCGACGCCTTCTGGCCGATGTTCACGAGTTGGCCCGAGCCTACGGGTGGAGCGAAGCGGAGATCCTGTCGCTCAGCGCAGCGCGGCGGGAGTTCTACCTGGAGATGGTGCGCGGATGAAGGGACACCTGCTGCGCATCGCGAGCGCCGTTACGTCGCGTTCGCGCATCCACCCGGTCGTGGGTTCGTTCTACGCGAGAGCGCCATCGGAAAACTTTGCGCCAACCGAAGAAGTGGTTGCTACTAAGAGACCACTCGTTTCTCCTGTCCCGCCGATCACCGCAACGCCCCTTGTACGCACCGAGCATACGTCGGAAGCGGAGATCACGGCGCCTCTAATCGGCGAGGCCCGGCCGTTCAGGCCTGCTCCGCAGGAGGAGCGCCAGGCCAGACATGAAGTTTTCCGCCCGCTGATGCCACCTGAACTGTCCGACCAGACTCCCTCGAGGACGCGCGAAGGCAACGCGCTCGCCGAGATCGCGGCGGTAACAACTCCAGGCAAGGTTGAGGGCACGGAAATGGCGGTTGGAAATACCGTCGACGCGGGTCCTCAAGAAACTATCGCCTCAGTATCGACCACACGAATTCTTGAAGCGCCTGTAACGGTGCCGGTAACCCCAAGTGAGCGCCGGACCATCGCCGCGCGGCAAGTTTCACCGATGGCGAACGTGGCGCCCAGCAGCGCCGACGAGATTCAGATCCATATCGGCCGGGTCGAAGTGATCGCTGTGCCTCCCGCTCCTCAACGCCCCGCACCGGTTCCGGTTCGCAAGGCGATGAGCCTCGACGATTATCTCAGGCGGCGGCAGCGAGGGTGAGATGAGCAACGAACTCGCCATCTCCGGCGTTACCGCGGTGCTGCAGTACTATCTCAACAACGCGTACTCGGAATCCGGCTCACCGTTCACTCAGCCACCGACCGTCTCTTGCCTCGCGCCCGACCTCGTCCAGGCTGCGATCACCAACAACGGCGACAGCGAAAACCAGGTGAATCTCTTCCTGCACCAGGTCACTCACAACGCCGCGTGGCGCAATGTCGAATTGCCGTCGCTGGCCGCCGACGGCATGACGCGGCTTTCCAGTCCGCCATTGGCCCTCGATCTCCACTATTTGTTAACGGTCTACGGCTCGACTTACTGGCAGGCGGAAGCGCTGCTCGGCTACGCAGTGATGATGCTGCACGAGAGCCCGGTGCTGGTTCGCAGTGACATCAGCAAGGCGCTTTCCAACCTTAGCACTCCGTTCCCCGGCAACCTGCTGACGCCGTACCTTGGCAGTTCAGGCCTGGCCGACCAGATCGAGCTCATCAAGATCACGCCGGAAACCCTCGGGCGCGAGGAGATGGCATGGCTGTGGACGGCTCTCAAGGCCGATTATCGGCCGACGTTCCCCTTCATGGTTTCGGTTGTGCTGATGCAGCCGCAGCAGCAAACCAATCTCGCGCCGCCCGTCCTGCATCGCACCGTCAGAGCTCAGCCGATCCAGCCCTCGGTGATTCTTGAATTGAAACCAAACGGTGGACAAGTCGCCTCCATCGATACCGTCACCGTCGTGGGCGAATTCCTGAGCGCCATCAATCAAGTGTCGCTGAGCAATCCGCGCTACGGAATTCAGTTCACGTAGCCGGTCACTGCTACCGGAACTTCATTCTCATTCGTGCCAAACGCGTCGTTGGCTCACCCGGCAGGCGTCTACACGCTGACCGCACAATCGACGGACGCGAGCGGAGCGATCCTGCAGAGCACTAACAGTCTGCCGCTTGCGATAACGCCGACCCTGCCC
>JASHQJ010000194.1 GCA_030037595.1 Candidatus Binataceae bacterium | reverse complement strand
TTCGCTTGCGCGAGCAAGTAATCTACGAATTCTGTATACAAAATCCGTGAATCCTTCCAATGGAGTTCGCGCGCGTCATTCCCGCCTATGAGCTACGCGGATGCGACAAGCGGCTGACTGTCGCTGAGATGCTCGAGTGGCCCGTCGCGAGCCTTTTCGGGCGCTCGCCTGCCGATGGCTTCCAGCCGGGCTCGTATCGCGCCGCCGCCGCCGAGGTTGACAGTATCGTCAGCCCAGATGCACCCATCTTCGACGCTGAAATCGATAGCGCCAAGGAGCCGCTCATCTTTTATCTGCGACGATGCACCTCGAAGCCGCCGTACCCGCCTGACGCCGTGTCAGCTGGCTACGTCATAGTCGGCCCCTGAGAAATACGAACGATGGCCTCGACCAGTTCGATGTTGTACGGAAGCTACGCTACGGCCCCGACGGCCTAATGCTGCTGCAGCACAAATCAGCCGGCGCGTCGCCATAAGACGCTGCCGAATTCGTCTTTTCTTCGTATTAGCAAGGCCACCACCCGCCGTTCATGGCTCGTGCGTTACGGCTCGCCCACTTCGTACAAAACCGTTGTACGAATTCGTAAGGCAAAATCTTACGCCTCCTCTACAAATGCGGTGGCCGTGCAGCGGAGCTGTATGGCGAAAAACATACGAAGGAGGAGACCTATGAATTCGTTCAGAGCTGAAAGGAGGATGGGCCGAGTGTTCGGCTTCGAAGCACGCGTCAAAACCGCTCTCGTGGCTTTTGCCATCGGGGTCGGCGCGAGCCTGTATGGAGGAGAATCACTGGCCGCGACCTTGACGGTTGGAACGTGCCAGGGGAGTAGCCCTTATGCGACCATCCAGGAGGGCGTTAACGCAGCGAACGCCGGTGACACTGTGCAGGTATGTCCCGGAACGTATGAAGAGTCCGTCTTGATCGAAACGAATCTGACGCTCATCGGCATCAAGTCACGGCCCCATGGGGGACCCATAACGCTGCCAACGATAATCTATCCGTCGTCGGTTGATCGGCTATGTCTCGACGGTTCGTCATGTCCTCAAATCTTCGTGAAGAACAGCTCGGCGGTACACATCGCGGACCTCGAGGTAGATGGATCTAACTTCAAACTCGACGCCTGTAATCATGATCCGATCGGAATTCTGTTTCAGGATTCCGGAGGCACCGTGGGCGGCGCAACATCCGCGAACCACGATTCGCCATGCGAAGAGGGCTACGATCAGGGCGTCGGGATCGGTGTCATCTATACGCAAATGGGTACCTTCTCCGTTGACATCTCCAACAATCAAATCAGTGGATTTGCCGACGCTGGAATTGCCGCTATAGGAGCCGTCGCCGACGATCCCGGTTACACACCAATCAATTTTACGGGCGCGATTTCCAACAACAGCGTGACCACGACGGTACAAAATCCGAACGATGGTACGACCGGTATAGACGTCGATTACAGTCAGGCCTTTACGATTTCCGGCAACACCGTCTCGATTCCGTCGTCCGCCGATGGCAACACAGGGTACGAGGGGATATACGCCGCGGACAGTCAGCAAATGTCTATGGGTCAGAATTCGGTGACCAACTATAATACTGCTATACAAACGTCCGAGCTCGATTCCTCCGGCATCTACACGAATACCACTTCCAACAGCTACTATGGCGTTCAGCTCGATTGCAGTTCCAACAACACGCTCGCGCTCAACAAATTCGTCGGACTGCCCGGGGGCGCAAGTGTTGCCGGGATTTCTATCTCTGTCTGTAATGGGCAAACGGCTCAACCATCGGATTCATCCGATGACAACAACATTATCGTGAACGCGATCGACGGATTCTGCGCGGGCATCGTCAACGTGAGCCAGGTCGATATGGGAAATACCTACACGTTCGACGCCTTCTCGAACGACAGCGTGGACATCATGCCGACGCCGGCGGCGCCTTGTTTCTGAGCCCATTACGAGTGGCGTGCGGGCCGCGATGCAAGTCGCGGCCCTCCTTGTTTTCAGTCAGAACAACATGCCGTGGTGCGGGTCCAGGCCGAGCAGCACTCGGCCGGCCGCTTCCCAGAATTCCGTTGCCTCGCAAATCGTCGAATCCGCGACCTTAGAACTGGTGTTCCCGTTCAACGCGCACAACTTCTACAACCGCGTATTCCAACCGGCGCTCAAGCGGGCGGGACAGATTTCAGGTGGCACGACCTCCGACATACTTTCGCATCGAGACTCGTGCAGCGGGGCGTCCCGCTCTACACGGTGCAGCGCCTGTTAGGGCATCATTCGATTCAGATGACCGAGCGGTACGAGCACCTCGCTCCCGACAATTTACTTGCCGCCGTGACGAAACTAAGTGCCACTTCTACTGCCACTTACCCTTCCCAGGCGGATATGTATGCGAGCACTGAAAGGGAAGAAGAGTTCCATGATTCCCGAAGGGAATCATGGGTGGCGGCGGTAGGAATCGAACCTACGACCTGAGGATTATGAGACCTCCGCTCTAACCAACTGAGCTACGCCGCCACCGGGAACAAATCAGAATAGCTTGAGCCAACTAGGCGCGGAAGAGACCTACCTGAGCGCGATCTTCTTCGATTTCACGTGCCGGCTGTTGCGATCGACCTGATAAAGCGCACCCTCGTTCAACTCGACGCAGGTTAGCTTGCCGCCATAAACGAGACCGGTGTCGATACCCAGCTTGTACGGCAAATCGATCATCACGCCGCGCATCGGAGTATGGCCGAAGACGACGGTCGCATCGAGCTTGTGCGGATTGAAGATGAACTCCTGCCGAATCCAGAGCATGTCCTCGACCTGCTGCTCCTCGAGCTGCCTGAGGGGCATGATGCCCGCGTGCACGAACAGGTACGGCGGGCTGTAGTAGCTGACGGCTAAGCGATTCAGGAAATCGATGTGCTTCGCGGGCATCAGTTGGGCCGCGTTTTCGAGGTTCGCCTCGCCCACGCCGTAGCTTTCGAGCGTGGCAACTCCGCCATTGAACAGAAACGACTCGCCGTAGCTGCCGGGCAGACCGAGGAACGACATCATCATGTCCTCGTGATTGCCCTTCAGGAACACGAACTCCGCGCCGCCCTTTTCCGCATCGAGCGCCACCTCGATCACGTCACGCGCCGATGGACCGCGATCGACGTAGTCGCCGACGAAGATCACCGTGTCACCCTCGACCGCCGCGATCGCCTTCAGGATTGCGCCGACCTCGTCGGGGCATCCGTGCACGTCGCCGATCGCGAACAGGCGGCCTGCGGGCTTTGGTTTTCGATGCGGCACGGTTGTGACCTGGAGTGTTCCTTTTACTTTGGTCCGCCGTTTTGCAGCAACTCGCGGATCGAGTCGCGGTCTTCGATCAGGCGGCGCGCGGCGCTATAGGGATTCAACTCGCCCGCTTTCACGCGCGCGAGAATATCGGGAACAGTGCCCGCTTTGAGCGCGCGCTCGGCGCGCTCCTCGAGCTCTGAAGTGAGCACCTCGATAAACTCGTGCGTGCGGCGCTCGGCCTCGCGCGCGCCGTCGCGGCTTTGGCGGAGCCATTCGCGATGCTTCCCGATTGCGGCGATCACTGCGTCGATTCCCTGGTCGGCGACGGCCTGCGTCATCACCACCGGCGGACGCCATCCGCCGGCTGGCCTGAGGTGCACATTGTGTTCGAGCTCCGCCTTCATCCGATCTGAGCCTTCGCGGTCCGCTTTGTTGACCACGAAAACATCGGCAATTTCGTTGAGTCCGGCCTTCATCACCTGCACCGAGTCTCCGCCTTCCGGCACCGTGACGACAACAGTAGTATCTGCCAGGTCCATGATCGAAAGCTCGGTCTGACCAACGCCAACCGTTTCGATGATGATGACATCGTTCCCGTACGCGTCGAGCAGCTTGACGATCTCGCGTGTCGCGCGGCTTAAGCCTCCGTGGCTGCCGCGCGTCGATATGCTACGGATATAAACGCCGCTATCCTTGTAGTGGTCCGTCATGCGAACGCGATCGCCGAGTACGGCGCCACCCGAAAACGGGCTCGACGGATCGATCGCAAGGATTGCGACCGACTTGCCGAGCGCGCGGTACTTGGCAATCAGCCGATTGACCAGCGTCGATTTGCCTGCGCCGGGTGGGCCGGTGATTCCAATCACATGTGCGTGTCCGGTTGCAGGGTAGATGCGCTCAAGGATCACGCTCGACTCGGATGCGCGATTTTCGAGCATCGTGATAAGCCGGGCGAGGGCGCCCATTTCGCGCCTCGCGAAGCGCTCCAGAAGCGAGTCGATATCAGAACGTGTCTGGGCTTGGCTTGCTTGGGATGAAACAGGCATGGACCGTCCAACGATCATATAGGGAGCCATGTTTACGGCGCAACTTAACTGCGCCTCGACCGCATTGTCATACCTGCCTCGCCCGCTCTATTCTTGCTGAGAAGTGAAGCTACCCGACATTTATACCGACTGGCGCACGATGGCGGGAATCGCGCTAATCACGCTCGGCGCAGTCAATTGGGCGATCGGACTCTCGCGCACACAGACATACAGCCAGATCGTCACGGCCGCGACCGCACAGCAGCCTCCCGCGGATATCCGGAGCTTCGACGAACTCGATTCGACCTCGGGCGCCGTGCTCGCGCCGTTCACCGCTGAGGAGCGGCAGGTGTCGTTCGCGACGGCGCGTATGGACTTCTATCACGCGACCTACCTGATGGGGCGCGGGATGGTGATCGCGGGGCTGCTGCTCTCGTTCTGGGGATTCATCACGCTTATCCAGAGCGACGCGCGGAAGGCGCTGCGCCGCGGAGGCGATAGCGCCACAGGCCGCAACGGGCGTATCCGTTCGTCGGGCCGCGATGGTTAAGCTCGTCGCCGAACGGGCAGTCGCCAAGATCAATCTATTCCTGCGCGTAGTTGGCCGCCGCTCGGACGGCTATCACGAACTCGATTCGATTTTCCTGCCGATTGCGCTGGCAGACGATGTCAGCCTCGAACTTCGAACTCCGGGCGAACGATCGGTGCGTCTTATCTGCGAAGCGCCGGGGCTCGGTGACGACGCGAACAACCTTGCGAGCCGTGCCGCGCGAGCATTTCTTGACGAATTCAAGATCGACGCCTCGGTGCTGATTCAACTCGAAAAGCGCATACCCGTCGGCGCCGGCGTTGGCGGCGGCTCGAGCGACGCGGGTGCGGTGCTCAGGATGATGGCGCGGCTTACGCGGATCGACGCGCCGCCGAGGTTGCACGCGGTCGCAGTGAAGCTCGGCGCGGACGTGCCGTTTTTTCTCGATCCAAGGCCGGCACGCGTCGGCGGAATTGGCGAAGTGATCGAGCCGCTCCGAGATTTTCCGGCGATGCCGCTCGTACTCGCGATACCGCCGTTCCAAATCGCTACCGCGTCGGTATTCAAAGGACTCAAGCCGGAGAATTGGAGCGGACGCGCGCCGGATGTCCATGTTGCCGCGGCGAATCAGGGCGAAATCGCGCAAATGATCGCGGTCAACGACCTGGCGATCGTGGCTGAGCGTGAGCATCGCGAGATCGGCGACCTGCGCACGATGCTTTGCTCTCTTGGCGCGCGCGCCGCGCAGATGACCGGCAGCGGCAGCGCGGTCTTCGGCGTGTTCGCATCGACCGCCGACGCCGAGCGTGCGGCAGCGGCAGCGCAGGTGAGCCGCCCCGATACGACATTCATCGTGACCGAATCAGCGGCCAGTAAGGAGCGTTGACATGCATACAGCGGCGCAGAATATAGCCATCTTCAAGCGCTTCCTCCGCGAGCTGGGCAGGGGCAACGTCGGCGACCCAACACCCGGCTTTGCCGCGCTGGCGAGCGATTCGATATGGGCGCCGTGGCGATCTATCGCTTGGTCGATGGAAAAATCGTCGACGACTAGGGAATCCAGCTCACCTGCTCAACCGGCGCTCCTTGGGCCTGACGACGCGTTACGTGTGTTAATCAATGCCGGAGCGGCAGATTGACAGCCAAAAAACGCATCAATAACATCGCTTATCCCGCATCGATGAGCGGATTAAGACTAGCGGCAGAAGGCAAATTGCTTCGGCCGCGTCCGATGCCGCCGCGGGCCGATTTCCTGGGATATCAGCCGGTGCCGGTGCGAGGTCCGTCCTCAACCGGCACTGGAATTTTCTGATTTTTGGTGCAACCACTAGACGCGCGGGCAGGGATTGCCTTCGAAGTGAATTTCTCGCTGGGCGGTCGCCAAGCTGGTAAGGCACCAGGCTTTGGACCTGGCATTCGAAGGTTCGAATCCTTCCCGCCCAGCCATCGAATCGGCCGCTGAATCGAACCTCGAACGCGGGAGCGTGCAAGAAACTCGATGTCCGAACGGGTCAAAGACCAACTGGAAGTTTTCACCGGGAACTCGAACGCCGCGCTCGCACGCGAGGTATGCGATCATCTGAGCGTCAAGCTCGGCGAGGCGGAAGTCGGGCGCTTCCCCGACGGCGAGGTGATGGTCGAAGTGCGCGAGAACGTGCGCGGCGGCGATTGCTTCGTGATCCAGTCAACCTGCTCGCCTCCCAACGACAACCTGATGGAGTTGCTGCTGCTGATCGATGCGCTCCGGCGCGCTTCGGCGGGGCGTATCACGGCGGTGATCCCGTACTTCGGCTATTCGCGGCAGGATCGCAAGGTCGCGCCGCGCGTTCCGATCAGCGCCAAGCTCGTCGCCGATCTAATCGCGACGTCCGGGGCGCATCGCGTGCTCACGGTCGATTTGCACGCGGGACAGATCCAGGGATTTTTCAACATCCCGGTCGATAATCTCTATGCGATGCCGGTGCTGATGTCTTACCTGAAAAAGCGCGTGGATGCGCAGCGCGTCTCGGTTGTGTCCCCCGACGCCGGCGGCGTCGAGCGAGCGCGAGCATTCGCGCGGCGCCTCAATGCGAATCTCGCGATCATCGACAAGCGCCGCCGCCGCGCGAGCGAGGTCGCCGAGATGCAGCTCGTCGGTGACGTGCGCGATTCGATCGCCGTGCTCGTTGACGACATGATCGATACCGCCGGTACCGTAATCGAGGCCGCGAAAGTTGTCGCCGCCGCGGGCGCCTCCGAGGTGATCGCATGCGCCACGCACCCGATTCTCTCTGATCCGGCGTGCGATCGGCTGAACAAATCGAACATCAAGGAAATCATCACGACGAACAGTATCCCGCTGCGTGCCAAGACCCAGGCCGAGCTATCGCGCCTCAAGGTCCTTTCGGTCGGCAGCCTGCTGGCGGAAGCCGTCCGCCGCATTCATAATGAGGAGTCGGTCAGCTCGCTTTTCGGCTAGGTGAGCAGGCCATATGAGGAAACATGCAAACCGCTGAACTGAACTGCGAGAAACGTGCGGATCGTCCGAAGAGCCTGGCGCGAGCATTGCGCCGGCAGGGTCGAGTCCCCGCGGTTATCTATGGACCTGTGACCAAGCCCACAGCCGTCGCCATCGATCGCGTCGAGCTTAAGGCGAAACTCTCGGGCAGCGCCCAGGCGCGAATCATCCGCCTCAAGTCCGCTACTGCCGAGCTCGACGGCAAGCACATCATCTTCAAGGATATCCAGCGCGCGCCGGTCTCGGGCGAAATCCTACACGCCGACCTGTACGAGGTTGACCTCGACAAGCCGCTGCGCGTCGAGGTGCCACTCAAGTTCGTCGGCAAGGCCAAGGGTATCGGCAACGGCGGAATCCTGCAGCCGCTCGAGCGCACGGTCGAGGTCGAATGCCTGCCGCTCGAGATACCCGAGTCGGTCGAGGTCGACGTGACCGAGGTCGACGTTCATGACGTCGTGCACGTGTCGGCGATCAAGTTCGTCGGCAACGTGAAGCCGATCTTCGACACCGATTATCCGATCGTCACCGTGCTTCCTCCGACCGTGGCTGAAGCTCCCGTTGCTGCGGCAGCTGCAGCAGAGGGCGCCGCAGTCGAAGGTGCCGCTCCCGCAGAGGGAGCAGCCGCGGCCGCTCCTGCAGCTGGTGCCGAAGGCGCCGCGAAGGAAGCCGCGCCTGCAGAGAAAGGTGGTGACAAGGGAGAGAAGGCCGACAAGGGCGGCAAGAAGTAAGATGCGGACGCCGCGCACTCATGGCGCGGCGCTCAACATAGGGTGAGGAGGCGGGCCGGACGTGCGACCCGCCGCGCGGAGGGGAGCCGGGAATGAGTTTCGTTCATCTACACGTCCACACCCAGTACAGCCTGCTCGACGGCGCCAACAAAATCGGGCCGCTGATTGAGCACGCCAAATCCTCCGGGATGGAAGCGCTTGCGATCACCGACCATGGCAACATGTTCGGCGCGGTCGAGTTCTACCAGAAGTCTGTAGCCGCGGGCCTCAAGCCGATCATCGGATGCGAGGCCTACCTCGCGCCCGGCAAGCGCACTGATCGTTTGCAAGTGCCCCGCAGCGATGACTTCGACGGTGGCGGCAACTACCACATCATCCTGCTCGCGCAGAATCGCGCCGGCTATCGCAACCTATGCAAGCTGCTGACGCACGCCTACCAGGAAGGCCTCTACTACAAGCCGCGCATCGATAAGGAGCTGCTCGAGGAGCTGAATGAAGGCCTGCTCGTCCTCTCGGGATGCCTTTCGGGCGAGATCAATCGATGGCTTCGTGGCGGACGGTCCGACAAGGCGCGCGAGGCCGCCGAGTGGTACGCGAAGACCTTCAAGGATCGTTTCTACATTGAGCTGCAGGACACCAAATTGCACGCGCCCCTCAACGAAGCGCTTCGCGATATCGCGCGCCAGGTGGGCCTGCCCGTGGTCGCGACCAACGATTGCCACTATCTGCATCGGGATGACGCCAAGGCGCACGAAGTCCTGCTCTGCATCCAGACCGGCAAAACGATGGCCGACGAAACGCGGTGGCGTTTCGATACCGACGAACTCTATGTCAAGACGCCCGAGGAGATGGCCGCGGCGTTCGGCGTCGATTCCGACGCGCTTGCCAACTCGGTTGAGATCGCGCGGCGCGTGGATTTCGAGTTCGAGTTCGGCAAATTTCATTTCCCCGTCTATCGCACCGACAAGGAAATCAATTTCGACGACGAGATGGAGCGTCGCGCACGCGAGGGTCTTCGCGCTCGCCTCGATGAAATCCGCGCACGCCGCCCCGACATCGACGAAGCTGAATATGAGGCGCGGCTCGATCGCGAGCTGCCCGTGATTCGCGAGATGGGCTTCGCGGGTTACCTGCTGATCGTCTCGGACTTCATCTCGTACGCGAAAGATCGCGGAATCCCGGTCGGCCCGGGCCGCGGCTCGGTCGTCGGCAGCCTGGTCTCATACGCGCTCGGCATCACCGAGGTCGATCCAGTCGAGCACAAGCTTTTGTTCGAGCGATGGCTGAATCCGGGGCGCAAGTCGATGCCCGATATCGACGTTGACTTCTGCTTCGAGCGCCGCGATGAGGTGCTCGAGTACGTGCGCAAGAAGTACGGCGCCGATCGCGTCGCGCAGATCATCACCTTCGGCACCATCAAGGGTAAGCAAGCGATTCGCGACGTCGGCCGCACGCTCGGCCTTTCGTTTGCTGAGACCGATCGCATCGTAAAGCTTTATCCCGCGCCCAAGCAGGGCCGCGATTTCCCTCTCGAGCAGGCACTCGAGATGGAGCCGCGCCTGAGGGACGAGCGCAAGCGCTACCCCGAGCTGTTCAACTATGCGTTCAAGCTTGAGGGCTTGCTGCGTCACGCATCGCGCCATGCTGCCGGCGTTGTGATTTCGGATCTGCCGCTTAGCGAGATGGTGCCGCTCTACGTCGATAAGGAGTACACCGAGGATTCCGTCGCGATCACGCAGTACGCGATGAAGAGCGTCGAGGACATAGGGCTTATCAAGTTTGACTTCCTCGCGCTCAAGAATCTGACGCTCATCACCGATACGCTCGCGCTGATCAAGGCCGGCGGCAAGGAGCCGCCCGATCTATCGCGTCTTCGCCTCGACGATGCCGAGACCTACAAGCTGCTCGCGCGCGGGGACACGGTCGGCGTGTTCCAGATGGAAGGCTCCGGCATGCGCCGCTTCATCTCGGATCTCAAGCCGACCTGCTTCGATGACATCATCGCGGCCGGCTCGCTCTTCCGCCCTGGCCCGCTCGACGCTGTCCAGGACGGCAAGACGATGGTGCAGCACTACGTCGATCGCAAGCACGGGCGCGAGCACGTCGAATACGATCATCCGCTCCTGGAGCCGGTGCTGAAGGACACCTACGGCGTCATCGTGTACCAGGAGCAGGTGATGGGTTCGGCGCAGGCGCTCGCCGGCTACACCATCCAGGAAGCAGACCTGCTTCGCGCGGCGATGGGCAAGAAGAACAAGACCGTGATGGAGAAGGAACGCGCGCACTTCCTCGAGGGCGCCAAGAAGAACGGCCTGAGCGATGCGCTCGCCACAACGATCTTCGAGAAGATCGAGACGTTCGCATCGTACGGCTTCAACCGCTCGCACGCGGCCGCCTATGCGCTCACGACCTACACCACGGCCTATCTCCGCGCGCACTACCCATACGAGTTCATGGCGGCGCTGATGTCGCTCGACATGGACGACGCGGCCAAGACCTACAAGAACATCGCGTCGCTCCGCGAGATGCGGATCACGATCTTACCGCCCGACGTGAATCAGAGCCGCGTCAAGTTCGCCGTCGCCGCCGGCGGTATCCGCTTCGGCCTTGGCGCGATTCGCGGAGTCGGCGCCAAAACGGCAGAAGCGATTATCGCGGTGCGCGAGCGGGGTGGCCGATTCAATAGCCTCATCGATTTCTGCATGCGGGTCGGCGCTGCGCTGGTCAACCGGCGTGTGCTCGAAGCGCTAATCAAGTGCGGTGCGTTCGATTCGTTGAACGTCGCGCGCGCGGCCCTGATGGCGCAGGCGGATGATGCGCTTCGCCTCGCGCAGAAGGCGCAGGAAGACGCCGCGAAGAATCAGATGGGTCTCTTCGGCGGCAAGGTCAAGATTCCGGACCTGCCGCGCAACGAGCGAATCCCGGAATGGGATCAGCACGAGAAACTAAAATTCGAAAAGGAAGCACTCGGCTTCTATATCACCGCTCATCCGCTCGACAAGTTCGAGCGCGAGATCGCGCGTATCACGCGCCTTACGACCGCCGATCTAACCGGCGCGCCCGACGGCAGCCAGGTGCAGCTAGCCGGTGTGATCCAGGCCGTCAAGCTCAAGAACAACAAGTCGGGCAAGCGTTACGCCACCTTCGCGCTCGAGGATCGCGAGGGCACCGTCGAAGTGATTGCGTGGCCGGAGACCTACCAGAAGCACGAAGCGATCATCATGGGCGACGGGCCGGTGCTGGCGCGCGGCAAGCTCGACGTTGACGAGGATCGCGCGCAGATCATCCTCGATGCGATGACCCCGCTCGGAACTGCGCTTGTCGACTCCGTGCGCGAGGTCCGGATTCGCGCGACGATGAACCGGCTCGACAACGGCGGGCTCGACGCGCTGCGCGCTGTCCTCGAGCGCAACCGCGGCAAGTCGCTCACCTATCTGCACCTCGGTCTCGACGATGGGCGCGAGGCGGTGATACTGCTCGGCGACGGTTTCCGCGTCACGCCGACGCAAGCATTTATCTCGGAAGTCGAGCAGATGCTCTCCCCCGGTGCGATCGAGCTGGCGTGATCGCGGCCAGCAAATCTCATCGTCCTCTCGCGAGTTGACAACCTGTGCGAGGCGGTAGCTATCGATCGAGTGGCTTCTCCGAAAAGGGGGATCGGGTCTGGAGGGTCCATCCGCTATTCGGATGAGCGTTGAGCTCTTGTCGAAGCGGCGCAGAAAAAAGCTAACGACTGAGCAGATCGTGATTAACGTGACGCGCGGGCTCACGTACAGCGAAGTCCGCGCGAACGCCAAAAGATGGACCGAAGTTCTCGGAATCAGTGAGACCGAATTTGTGCGGATGGCTGGTCGTCATTCTTGATCGCCTCCGCGAGATTTTGCAGCATCCGGCGCTCAGTCTCGGGCATCCTGCGACGCGCCGAAGTTCTCCGATCGTCATCGTAAGCTCGTCGCGCAACAGGCGATCGTTTTCCTGGGTCGTTGCGAGACCCCGCCCCGACGGCTCCAGGATCGTCCAGAATCGCGGGACGTCACGGAGCTTGCTCAAGCACTCGGGGAGCTCATCCGGAGCGATCTCAATCGAGAGAATATGACGAGCCAGGGAATCGGTGCTTCGCCCTTTCGACCACTTCAAGGTTGAACCTATCGATTCGAAGATCGGCCGATTTCCGATCATTTCGCGAAACGGCAGGACGACGAGCTCGATTAGAAATTTGCCTGGTTCCGTCAGAGCAAGCCCTCTCTTCGGATGAAACCATTGTCTGCCAGCCGCTTGATATCGTCGCGTAGTTGCTGGCTATAGGGACCGTCGAGATAGCGAAAGAATCGATAGTGTGGTCCCGTGACGTTCGCGCTTCTCAGTTTGAGCTCGATGAGAAAAACAATCTTTTCAATTCGGCTTGGAGTTCGCGCGCCGCTGGCGTTCTGGAGGATCTAGAGCAAGAGCGCGGCGTCGATTCTTCTGTCCTGCTCTGATCGCATCAAAAGCAATTCTGACAGCTTGCTTGAAATGTACAAACCCGACGATCGCTCACCCCTCGATGTCTGAAGCGTCACGTTGGGGGCTGGGAATATCCGCCAGATACCGATTCAGCTCAGAGAATAGAAACTCAAGTCGTCGCATCAACTGCAGTTCCGCCATCATCGTGCGGCGCGGCTCGACCGGCCACCATGCCAATCGGGCGAAGCCGTGCTCCTCCAAGCGTGAACTGAGCTCGTTGAGCGGTTCCGCCAACTGACCGGCTAAGTGCTTCTCCGCGATCGCCCGGGCAGCGGAAGCGTTGAACCATTCAGCGCCGCTGAAGAAATCCAGCCACGAGCTAAGCTGTCCACGCATGGTACTGAAGACCCGCTCACGCGCCAACTCCGTTACAGGATCGAGTTGCGGCATTTGAGTAAGAACCCGCGCTGTTGCGATCGAGGAGAGCCGGTTCGTAATCCGGCGAAGGGTCCCCGCCGCTTCGACGATCCCGTCATGGTAAACGGCGCAGGTGCGTCCTTCCATCCGGGCGTCCTCGGCGATCTCGAGGAACTCGGTCAGCACGCCCATCGTTTCCGAGTTCGTCTTCAGGATTTGGTCCTCGCTGCTCGAAGCTGAGCCGCCGGGCGTCAGCGCGAGCAAATTGGCAATGACTCTTCGCAGTCTGGACACCAGGGAATTGCCGGCGTATTCGGGCCACAGGCTAAAGAAAACGATCGCCACGACAAAGTCGCCAAGCAGGACGCCCCAAATGCGCCAGAGAGGCTCGTAGATATTGACAGATGGGCTCAACCCAACGAACACCAACGAAAAAACGACCCCCATTTGTTTACCAGCGTACGACATCCGCGCATTGCCGAGCGAAGAGTATGCAAACGGATAGAAGACCGCGAAGGCAACAAGCATGTAGGTTGGGAGCGTTTCGAAGTTAGGCGAAACTATAATGATAGCGAGAAGGGAAACCGCACCTCCAATTATAGCTCCGGCGATTCGGAGATACATCTTCTGCAAGGTTGCGCCATAAGTGAGTGTCGCGGTGGTTAATACCGTCACCAGGATAATGAATAAGTCTTCTCGCCCGCTAATGAGACCGATTAGATAGCCCACCGCGGTGCACAAGCCGACTTTCAGGCAATAGCGCACAAGCGCGGGATTTGCAGGTTCGCTCAACCGAGGGACAGCACCGTTTCGAGGGACAATACTGTTCGACGGATCCGTGGTCGGTGGCCCCGGAGGTTCATCCAGCGGGCGCTCGATGAGTCTGGTAAGCAGCGCCAGCGAATCGATGAATTCCGCGAAATTTCCGATTTCCGCCGGAGTGGCTTGGCCGATGTATGCTGGTCTGATCTGAATGACGCGCTCCTCCAGATTATCCATCGCCAGCCGCATGTGGGTCCGTGTGGTGGGAGCTTGCTCGTCCGCGCCTGCAAGAATGCGCGCTGGTAGTCTGTGAGAAATCTCCTCCAGTGTGGCGGCGATCGCTTTTACCGCCATTTGAAGTTCGGTCCGGACCATCGTGCGAATTTCTCGTGGCAGGTTCTCGCGCGCCGTAGTGACCAGGCGATCGACTTCGAGACTGATGCGAGCCGACCAGGTGATCGCAGCAAGCAGGATCGCCCGGCGATGCTCGGACGCTCCCTCGGCAATCGCTTGATCGAGAAGCGCCATATGTGCGGGCAGGTTGGAAGTCGATGCCGGCAATGGCGGTCGAGGTTCGCTTTCGCCAGCGAGAAAAAAACTCGAAGCCCCGAGAAGCTGCGAACGGGCACGCGCGACGCTCGATGCGAGAGATTCCATCAGGATCGGCTCACCCAGGTCCGGCCACAACCAGTTGTCGAACAGGACGATCACGCCGAAGGCAATCGCGCTACCGTCGAACGAGGCTGCTGCGTTCCAACCGATTTCCTGAGGTGCAAACACGACGCCGTAGAATGTGATGAGGCAGACTATCTGTATAACGAGCATGGCCACGCCGAGCTTACGCGTCGCTCCCACGTAGGTCGAAAATGAAATCCATGCGAAGACATACGGCAGCATCAACCACGGCGTCTCCGCGAATGCGCGCGCCATCACGACCGACGTGATCAGAGCGAGCATCACCGCGATTTGCCATGCCAAGGCCTTGCGAATGGACATCATCGGCCCTGCGCCCGCAAGGAGCCAGACAATTACCGCGCCAAGCTGAGTGTTGACGTGACAGCTCGCGTCCAGACCGATCGCAATTGTCACAATCGTGGCGATACGTAAGGCGGTGCGGATCTTCCGGGAGCTAGGGGCGAGTTCGCGTGCGACTAACTCTTCGAGTCGATCCAACCAGGCTAGAGGCAGTTGGATGCCGAACGGTCGCTCTATGAATCCTGCCACGCGCTTCGCTCAGCGATCGGGCGACAGACTCCATCAATACAAATGGCGACCGCCGTCGACTCGGATGCACTCACCGGTGACGAAATCGCTTTCAACCAAAAACAGCACCGTCTTCGCGATTTCCTCCGCACCGCCCCATCTTCGAAGCGGCGTGGCATCGATCACTTCATCGTTCTCCGCGGCGCTGAGGCCCGGAGGCATCAGGATCGGCCCCGGTGCCACTGCATTAACCAGAACTTCCGGGGCTAGTTCCAACGCCAGACTTTCGGTTAATGCGACGACGGCGGCCTTCGAGGTGTAGTAGGGGACAAATCCCTTGTAGCGTGGGCGACCGCTCGCGGGCAGCCAGTCTGCGAAGTTCACGATACGGCCCCCGCTTGCGCCCAGTTTCATGATCGGCCTCGCATGGATTGAAAAGAGAAAAGCGCTGCGGGTGTTGGCATTGATGATATTCGACCAGTCCGTCTCTTTGGGTTCGGGCGTGCTCAGATAGATCGACGCCATGTTCAGGAGAATGTCGATACGCCCGAGCTCGCGATGGGTCTCCTCGAGGGCGCGGACGACCTGGTCTTCGTCGGTGGCATCGGCTCGGATCGTGATCGCACGCACTCCCTCGCGGATCGCAGCTTGCGCAGAAGCTTCCGCCGCATCGCGGGAGCCACGATAGGTCAGCGCGAGATTACATCCGCGCAGCGCGAGGGCGTGAGCGACGACCTGTCCAATACGCGCACCGCCGGTAAGTATCACCACTTTGCCTTTTGGATCCATGCTTGTTGCCGGAAGGCGAACTGATCTCGATTTGGACGTTCATTTTGCCCTGGGAATGAACCCGGGGACGCCTGTCTCGACAACCGTATTGAGTCTGACTCGCCTGCTAATTCCTTGACTGATTTCGTTGATGGCTTCATCGGGAAGAGTCGCAATATCGAAATTTTCCTTGATGTAGCGGCCGCTTGTAGATGTGGTTAGAGGAGACGTGCCGCGTTGCACGCCCCAGGCCAGTAGGACTTGGGCGGGGGTTTTGCCGACGCGCTTGGCGATGGAGGTGACGACCGGATCTTCGAGTAACTTCGGTTCCATCCCATGACCCAACGCCGCGAATGCCTGCATCACGATGCCATTCTTCTTGCAATAGTCGAGCAGCTCCCATTCAGGGAGATATGGATGAGATTCGACTTGAATCACAGCAGGCTTTACCCGTGCGAATTCGAACACTTCTTTCAGCTGTCCCAAATTGACGTTCGATAATCCGATAGCCTTGCACCGGCCTTCGTCCACGAGGCTCTCCAAAGCCTTCCATGTATCCGTGAGAGTCGTGGCGGAATCATAGATAACTTTGCCGTTCTCGTCCCTCGGGTCTTGATCGTCCCCGGGTTTGAAAGCGAATGGGGTATGGGTGCAGTATAAATCGACGTAATCCAGTTGCAGTCTTCTCAGACTTGCCTCGAGCGCGGGTCTGACGCGTTCGGGACGATGATTGGTGTTCCAGAGCTTCGTACCTACAAAAACGTCCTTCCGATTGACCTTGCCCTCGTTGATCACCGCCCGCATTGCTTCGCCCACCTGCGCTTCATTTCGGTACCGCTCAGCGCAATCGAATTGACGAAAGCCCACCTCCAGAGCGATCCTAACCGCCTCTTTTGTCGCAACCGGATCAGGAATCAGCGTTCCAAACCCCAGTGCCGGAATCTCATCAGAGCCGTTATTGAGCGGTATCTTTGTATAGCGAAGGCCGTCGGCGTCGCTCATAAGAATATTGCCCTCCGTAACAAATCGGGTTCTGAGTCAATTGCAACAACACTATCCGAAGAATGGTGAGTCATTGCCAGCCAACGAGTTCGACGCATGCTCAGCAGTCGTCGCTCCAAGCCGAGAGCCTGATGATGTCTCCCTTTGGCTCTGCGGCGTCCCTCATGTACCGCGCCGAGTCGTCAGGAGACTTTGCGCCTCGTTTCGATGACGGACGACGGTGAAGGTTACAGCGTCTGCCGTAACCGATCGCACCGGGATCTCCGGGATTGATGGCCATGCAACCCGAAAAAACTGATTCGCATCGAATCTGCGCCTGGATCGAGGCGGAGCGGCCATCGAACAATCAGTAGAGATTCAATGCAAAAAAACCGTCTCCCGCCTGGAGATGCGCGGGAGACGGGCGGCAGGGACTAGCCGCTATGCGACGCGAACGTGGGGGAGCGTCGTGTCAGCCATCATTGGTTCGAGGTAGGAGCTTCGCTCGGCGCATCGCTCGATGCGGCGCTGCCGCCGCTGAACGCCTGCTGGAGTATCTGCTTGCGCTCAGCCCGGAGCTGCTGCAATTCGCCGAGCACATTCGCCGCGTTGGCCTTGTTAGGCGCGCTCGCGAACAGGGTCTGCCAGATCGCGAGTTTGTCTGACTCCGCGGTCTGCTTGTCGGTCAGATATTTATTCACATAGCTGCTGCAGCTCGGTGCCGGTGTGCTGGTCGAAAGCAGGCAGTTGATCAGATTCTGGCGATCATTCTTTACCGTAGTGCGATCGTTCTGCAGCTTGGTAGCGTCATTCTGAAATGCAGTCCGGATATCGCTGCCGCTGATGCCCGCGGCGTGGGCGAGCAGGAAAAAGCCGCCGCCGTGACCGTGGCCGTGCCAATGTCCATGGCTGCTGCCGTAGGCGGACGCCATACCGTAGGCGCCGACGCCCACCGCGATTACTGCAGCCGCTGCGATAGCCGCAACTTTCTTTGTGATCATTTCGTATCACCTTCCTATTGCGCGGGTTCAGTGCCGCGCATCAGTTTTTCACCTTTCACTTCAAAAGACGATTGAGGCCCGTTGAAGGTTTCAGACTAGGGAAACTTCCAGTATATTCCGATGGAATCGGACGCAGAACTGCCCGGCGCGCGTGCTATCGCGTCAGAAGGACGGCTCCCGGCCACCGGCCCTACTTTCTGTCAGGCCATCTGCTTGGTGTACATCGCGAGGTCGAAGTAGTCGCGCCAGGCGCTGATCTTACCGCCAGTCACCTCGAACACGCCCGCCACCGGCAGCGCGATATGCTTGCCGTCCTTCAGATCGAAGCTGTCAACGCGCTCGTTGAACACCGTGTTACCGGCTGACGCGGTCTTCAGAATCTTGAACTCGATCTTCTTCGCCGCGGGCAGGAAGGTGTTGATGACGGCGCGGATCGCCGCTTTGCCTTTGGCCGGGTCCATCGGAATGTTGTGATACACGGCGTCCTCGGTGAAGAAGGTCATGATTTCATCGAGGTTGCAGTTGGGCCATACGTTGCAGAAATCGCTAACGATTTTTTCCGCTTCTGAAGCCATCGTGAGGTCCTCCGTCGGGCACACGCCCTATTCCTGGTCGAGATAGAATCGATCTTCGTCCTTGTTATAGCCGAAAAGCTCGGCGAAACGCCCCCAGTTGACCATCACCTGGAATTGGCGCTCGGGCTTCTCGTTCGGCAAGAGCATCGCCAGATGCTCGAGCACGACTTCCTTGGTGAGCGAGCGATCTTCCTGGCCGTGCAGCAGGCGGATGAAATACGCGAAAAGGCTGTGTTTCTTCAACTGCTCGCGCACGATGAGCTTGCGCTTGTTGACCTCGGAATCAACGAACTCTTTGCCGAGCGGCTCGAGCACGACGTCGCCCGCGGGCGTGGAAAGGAATCCTAGCACCTCGCCCGCTTTCATCACGCGCAGCAGGTCATCGAACTTGAAGTTAAGCTCGCGCGCGATCTTGTAGCCGTCCTCACGCCCGCTGCAGTCGTCGAGCAGCTCGAGCAGGCCGAAGAGCCAGGTCAGCGAGCAATCGGGAAGCGGATTGATAGCCGCGGGCATCAGCCGCGCTCCTCGATCAGCGAGAAGACCTTGTCAGACCAGTGGTTGAACGCTTCGCTGCGGCGATCGCGTGGGCGCGGTAAATCAACTTTCAAATCGCCGACCACACGTCCCGGCCCCGAGGCCATCACGATGATGCGATCGGCGAGCTCGACCGCCTCTTCGATCAGGTGCGTGACGATGATCAGGTTGTGCACGGACATGTCGGGCGACTGCCAAATGTCAAGCAGTTCCTCGCGCAGCGTGATCGCGGTGAGGGCGTCGAGCGCCGAGAACGGCTCGTCCATCATCAGGACCTTGGGCTCGATCGCGAGCGCGCGCGCGAAACCTACGCGTTGCTTCATCCCGCCCGAGAGCTCGCGCGGGTACGCTTCCTCGAAGCCGTCGAGTCCAACCTTGTCGATGTAGATGCCGGCGCGCTTTTCGCGCTCGGGCAGTGGCACTCCGCGCGCTTCCAAACCCAGCTCAACGTTGGCCTTGACGGTGAGCCACGGCAGCAGCGCGAAAGACTGGAACACCAGCGCGCACTCGAGGTTGATACCGTCAACCTGGCGGCCCTTGTACAACACCTGACCCGAGGTCATGGGCACGATTCCGTTGATGATGCGAAGCAGCGTGGACTTGCCGCATCCGGACGGCCCGACCAGCGCGACGAATTCGCCTTCCTCGATATTGAAGTTGATGTTCTCGAGCACCTGGAGAGTGCCTTTGGAGTGCGCGAAGCTTTTGGAGATGTGCTTGAGTTCGAGCAGGGCCATGGGTCTGCAGGGTCCGAGTCGTTCATGAGCAGGTTAAAATCAGTAGTCCAGTCGGTAGCGCTCGGTTGCCATATCATAAAGCCTGCGCCAGACCACGCGGTTCAACACTATCACCACCAGCACCATCGAGAGCAGACTCACGAGGATCATCACGCTGTTGCCGGTGCGATAGGTCGCCTCGTCGAGCAGCGCGCCGAGGCCGTTCACCTGGTAGGTGTGGTTCTGATAGGTGAAGTATTCCGAAAGAATAAGCGCGTTCCATCCTCCGCCCCAGGCCGTGATGCTGCCAGTGATGAGCGACGGCAGGATCGCCGGTAAGATCAGCTTGCGCCACGTCGCGACGCGCGAAAGGCCGAACGCGCGCGCGGCTTCCTTTAGATCGGCTGGCACCTGGTTGATGCCGGCCAGCAGGTTGAACAGCAGGTACCACTGCATTCCAGTGAGCAGCAGAAGAATCGAGGCGAGGTTCATGCCGCCCGTCACGCGAATCACGAGCAGCACGATCACCGGGAACAGCGCGGTGGCCGGAATCGAGCCGACGATCTCCGCGACTGGCGTGATGACGCGATTGAAGTTCGCGCTTTCGCTTGCCCACAGCGCCACCGGCACCGTCCACGCAAGCGATATCGTGTAACCGATCAGCATCCGAATCGTGGAATAGACCGCGGCCAGCGGAATGTCCTTGACCTCCGACGGCCACGGCTGCGCCAAAGCCGCCACCAGTGCGACAATGCCCGACCCAACCACCCAGATGACAAAGATCGCACCGGCCCCGGCCGCGCCGATCTTCACTAAGCTTGCGAATCGCTTCGACTGTTCATCGGAGAGCACCTGCACGCGCGGCCGCGACTGGAGGACATAACCGATCGCGCGCAGCGGCGGGAGAAAGATCCTTCGCATCGTATGCACGATCGCCGGTCCGATTGCGGCCGTCATCCCAACCATGCCGAGCGCGCGCGTCGGTCCCGATGACGCCGCGAATTCGTAGCGGAACTTCTCTGCCCACACGCCGAGCGGCTGCCATACAACCAGATCCATCGTGACGATAATCGCGACCAGCACCAGCAGGCCCAGCAGGAGGTCGAAATTGTTGCCCTTGTCCGTCGACTCCATCAGGAAGCTGCCGAGTCCGGGCAGCCGGTAGTTGGCGGGTCCGACGGTAATAATTTCGCACGCGATCAGGAAGTACCATCCCGCGAGCCACGACAGGATCGAGTTGTAAACCAGCTTCGGCACGCTGGCCGGCAAGAGGAGCCGCTTGAAGCGGAGCCATCCGGTCGCGCCGAATGCCTCCAGCGCCTGATCGGAATCTTCGGGGATCGTTTTCACCGCCTCGTACACGCCGAGCGCCATGTTCCACGCCTGGCTGGTGAAAATCAGGAAGACGGCGGCCATCTCGACGCCGAAGCGGCTGCCATGCGCGAGCGCGACGAAGAAATAGATCGCGGCCGGGAAGAATCCGACCACCGGCACCGATTGCGCGATGTCGATCGCGGGAATCAGTACGCGCTCCCAGGCGCGGCTCCGCGCGGCTGCCATCCCGTACACGATCGAGAAAATCAGCGCGATCACGTACGCCGCCAACATCCGGTTGAACGAGCAGAACGCGTAGTAAGGCAGATGCTTGAGTTCGACCGGCACGCTCTGCAGCGCGACCTGCGGCGCATGCTCGCGGTAGGCGAAGAAGAGCGCGATGATCGACGCGAGGACGAGGAACGAAAACGTCCCGGCAATAAATCGGCGCGGCGTGATCTCGAAGCTCAGCATCGAATTCAGCGGCAACAGCATAGCCGCGCCTCGATTTTGCTCAAGCTTTCGGCCTGAGACTACTCAATTTTCGATGCTACGCTCGTTGACATTGCGCGAGGCCCCAAATAGCGATTGACGCTCGATGTCTCCCGACGAACCAGAGCGCCACGGCGATTGGCGCCTCGGCGAGGGTGAGCCGCCTGCGCCGCCTTCGGTTGCGGCGCCGCCGCCCGCTCTCGCCGCGCCCGCTCCGCCGCATCGCCTCGACCGCCCGCTGTACGTTCTCACGGTGGAGCATCTCGGCTGGATCATCGTTGCGCTTTACGCTTTCGCGACGCGGCTCATCCTGCTCGGCTTGCGCCCCCTCAGCTCCGAGGAGGCGCGCCGCGCACTGCTTGAGCTCGCAGCGGTTCGCGCGACGCCGGTGCCCGACGCGTCACTGGCGATCCGTCCCGCATGGATCGAAATCGTCGAGCGCTGGATCTTCGCGAGCGCCGGCGCCGATGACGCGTCGGCGCGAATCGTGGTCGCAATCTGCGGGGTCATCCTGGTGATGAGTGCGCTTGCGATGCGCCGTCATCTGGGGCGCGCCGGTGCACTGGCTCTCGCTGCGATGCTCGCGTTATCGCCTTCGGTGACGTACCTCGCGCGCGGCGGGGCAGATTCGGCGGCGGCACTCACCTTCATGCTGCTCGCGATAGCGACTGCACTCGGCGTCGGCGTCGCGCAATCAATACCGCGCGCGGCTCTGCTCGGCGTGGTGATCGCGCTCTGGCTTTCTGCCGCGCCGGTCGGAATCGTGATGGCAGCGACGTCGCTCGTCGCGCTCATCCCAATCGGCGTCTGGACGGCGATCATCACTGGCAACCGATGGCTCAGGCTCCGCGTGTGGTGGGAGCGGCGGCGGAGCGTCGTGCTGGTCGCGGCATTGGTAACAATTTTCGTCTGGTACTACCTGGCGACCGCGATGCTCGCGCGGCCGGCGCTCGGCGGGCTGGTGGACGACCTCGGCACCATCGTTTCGCCGCATGGTTGGAATCTCCGCGCCGGAATCGCGTACTACATTGCGGCAATCGGGTTCTACGAATTCCTCATCGTCATTCTTTCCATCGTTGGAATCGTCGCCGCGCTCGTCGCAGCGCGCTCGAGACTCTCGGCGTTTGCTCTGATATGGGCGATCGTCAACACCGCGCTGTTCCTTGCGATGCCTGTGCAGCGGACGGATTACCTGCTGGCAATTCTGATTCCGCCCGCGCTGGTTGCGGCGCATGGTGTCGATTGGCTCGCGAATATCCGCGCGTGGCCGGCCGCGCGGATCGCGATCGCAATCCTCGGCCTCGCAACGCTCTACGTCGGCGCGATGGTCAACTTTCTCCATCCCGCGGCCGACGCGAGCCAGCCGCCATGGCGGCGTCATCTCCTGATTTACTGGACTGCGCCTGAGACCACTCTCCAGGCGCGTCATGAATGCGAGCGGGCGGTCGTGACGGCCGACACGGCGGCGGCCAGAGTCTGGGTGCCGCCCGACGCACCGCAGCTCGCGTGGTATCTGAGCGATCTAAGGACGGCAGAGAGCCGTGATGCTGCGACGCTCGTCGTCGAAAGCGTTCGCGCGAACGCGCCGGCGGCCGACGCCGACAGGCATCGCTTCGCGATCGAGGAATGGTGGCCGGCGAAGCCATCCGCGCTCACCGTCGCAGGCGCAATTCGATATTTGATCGACTTACGGCCATGGACTCAGGATATCGAGTTCCGCGACGTGCAAATCGTGACGCAGGCGCCTGGAGCGGCCGCGCCGTCACCGGCTGCGTCCACGACACCAGCGCGATCCCCCGCTGCTACGCCATCTCCTGCTGCATCCGCGTCGGCAACGCCTATGCCGACGGCGACCGCATCTCCCGCACCGTCGGCGTCATCGACGACCGCCGAGGCCTCGCCATCAGCCTCGCCCGTACCGGAGTCGCCAGCTTCTTCGACGACCCCGCACGCCGCCAACTTGTAGTATCGGTCTCGGCGACATTGATTTGCCTGCGGACCCGCGCTTTGCGATAAATTGCGGGAATCTACTTTGCAATTCCGATTCGGTTTTCCTGAAGGAGCGTTGATGGACAAGGCCCTGGACATTCTTCAGCGGATGCAGATTCATCCGGTTGTCGATCACTTCACCGTCTCGCTGCTGATAGTCGGTGTGCTGGTCGACCTGGTTGGTAGCCTCGCGCCGACGCGCACCTGGATTCGCAGCATGGCGCTGACACTGATGATTCTTGGCGCGATTGCCGCCGGCGGCTCGTATCTCACCGGCGACCTCGAAGCCGACCGCATCTGGAAGGCGCTCGGTCCGGACGCGAAATCGATCCTTCATCGGCACGCGCAGATTGGCGAATACATGGCGATCGCGTTCGGGATTCTCGCGCTGTGGAGGATCTTCATCGCCGGATTCACCTTCATGGAGGGCTCGCGGCCGATCTATCTGATTATCGCTATCGTCGCGTGCCTCGTGCTTGGCTACGGCGCTCATCTCGGCGGCGACCTGGTTTACAACTATGGCGCGGGAACGGCTCTGATGGCGGCCGAGGGCAATCCGACGCCGTGGCCGTCGCCATCGACATTGATTTCGCCGGGCGCAGTGCTGCCTACGGTAACTGTGCCAACGGCGACTCCGTCCGCGGCGCCGTCCACGGCAGCCTCACCTGCTGCAGCGGCATCGCCAGCTACGGTCGCGTCGCCAGTGGCGGCCGCGAGCCATGGCGCGTCGCCCGCGAGCTCTCCGAGCGCGGCGGCGTCACCGGGCACGGCGAACATGTAGCGGAAGATGACGCATTCGAGAATTGAGGAGTTTTGAAATGCCGACCGCATCCGAGCAATCACTTGAACCAGCCGACCGCCTGTTCAAAGCGATCGAGCGCGGCGATGTTGACGCGGTGCGCAATATTTACTCGCCCAACTGCAAGATCTGGCACAACAACGACGGCCTGACCCAGTCGCCGGACGAAAATCTGCGCGTGCTCAAGTGGGTCGTCGATAATATTGACGAGCGCGCTTACACCGAAATCCGCCGTCAGCCGACGCCGACGGGATTCGTCCAGCAGCACGTGATGCGCGGGCGGCTCAGATCTTCCGGCAAACAATTCGCGCTACCGGCATGCATCGTGTGCGTCGTCGAAAACGGGCACATAACGAGACTCGACGAATATCTCGACTCGGCGCACGTCGCAGCGCTCAGCTAGGCGGAATTCGCGTGTAACACAGGGAGTCAATAGAAATGAGCAAGCGGCTTGGCTTCGGCGTCTTTCTCGCGCCGCATCATCCGATCGGCGAACATCCCACGCTTCAGCTTCAACGCGACCTCGAACTTGCGGAGATGCTGGACGAATACAACTACGATGAATTCTGGGTTGGTGAGCATCATTCGGCGGGTTGGGAAACGATCGCGTCGCCGGAGATGTTCCTGGTGGCTGCGGCCGAACGCACGAAGCGCATCAAGCTCGGCACCGGCGTCATCTCCGTCCCTTATCATCATCCGTTCAACGTCGCGCAGCGGATGGTGATGCTCGATCATCTCAGCCACGGCCGCGCCATTCTCGGCGTGGGTCCCGGCGCGTTGCCCTCCGACGCGGTGACACTCGGTATCGACCCGATGACGCAGCGCGACAAGATGGACGAAGGCCTCGGCGTCATCCTGCGCCTGCTGAACAGTGAGGAGCCATTTAGCTACCAGGGATCGTGGTTCGAGCTGCACGCGGCCGCGCTCCAGATTCGTCCGCTCCAGGAGCGGATCCCATGCGCCGTAGCCTCGACCATCTCGCCCTCGGGCATGAAGACCGCGGGCAAGTATGGCGTCGGCGTGCTCTCGGTCGCGTCATACTCGGAAGAAGGATTGCAGGCACTCCCGACGCAGTGGCACTTCGGCGAAGTCGCGGCCAAGGAAAACAATCAGACGATCGACCGCTCCAACTGGCGCATCGTGATGCAGTTCCATCTGTCAGATTCGAAAGAACAGGCGATGCGCGAGGTCGCCGACGGCCTGAAGCGCTGGCAGAACGAGTACATCACCGGGATTCTAGGCGTGCCGATGCGCCAACCGTTCGCCGACGGTTACGAAGCAGCAAAGCGGATGAGCGAGTATGGCGGTGCGATCTTCGGCACACCTGAGGATGCTCTCGCGGGCATCGCGCGGTTGCAGAAGCTCTCGGGCGGGTTCGGCACGATCCTCTGTTTCGCGCACGATTGGGCGCCGCGCGACAAGATGCTGAAGAGCTACGAATTGCTCGCGCGCTACGTGATGCCGCATTGCCAAGGCCTAATCCAGCCGATCCAGAACTCGGCCGATCGCGTCCGCGCCAACAAGGAGGAGCTGATGCAGAAATCGAGCGGCGCGATCCTGAAGGCGATCCACGACTACAACGCGACGCACCCGCGCGACCGCTGATCGACGGAGAAGTGCCGCTCGACTAGAATCGGGGTATGCGGCTGCGGATTGGCAAAGTCGCCGCGCTCGCCCGCTACGCGGTGAAGTCGATGCTCAGCCGGCAGCTCGAGGAAGTTGAATTCACCGATCGCGGCGCGATTGGCGATCGAGTGTTTGCGCTCCGCGCGATAGCCACTGGAGGGATCGCGAGCGCCAAGAAGTTCGGGCGCCTGCGCGAGCTCCGAGTCGCCGCCGCGTGCCGCATATCTGCCGCCGGTGAAGATTCGACTGCCTGACGGCCGCACAATCCACGCCGAAGACGCCGATGCGTCAGAGGCGATCTCGGAAGCGCTCGGTCGAAAGATGAAGCTCGAGCGCTCCGACGGCGTGCATCGAGAACGCGCCGGAATTGACCTCGCACACGGTCTTCGCCGATGTGCCCGTTGAGAAGGTGATTTCGGGCCTCACCGCTGAAACATTGCCGGATCACTTCGGCCTCGAATCGGCGAGCTTCTACGACTCCGCGGTGATGCATTTGATTGCGACCGGAACGTGCGCCACATGGCGAACCTCGCGTCAGGTTCCGACTTCGACGCGCGCCGCTTCCGTCCTTCGATTCTGGTCGGTACCGGAGAGCGTAACGGCGCGTTCCTCGAGGACGAATGGGTCGGCGGGACACTGCTCATTGGTAACGGCCTCCGGATCTTCAGGATGAAGCCTGCACTCCGCTGGGTGATGACAACGCATCCGCAGGAAAATCTTCGCCGCGACCACCAGGTCCTGCGCACGGCGGCCTACCATCATAAGGCCAATGTGGGAGTGTTCGCGCCGATCGAGCGCGGCAACCTGGTGCGCCTGGGCGATCCCGTCTGGCTCGAAAAGTAGTCTCGCACGGCGGCGCGCCGCCCGCGTCCACAGCCGATTTGTGGAAACTGCGACGGCAGCCCTATTGAATGATGGGCGTGCGGGGGCGGACGATTCATTAGCGGCCCGCGCCGTATCCTCTGGATGCCCGAATCGCGCGAAATCCTGATTTCACCATCCGCAGCCGAGCGGATTGCCGCCGCTCGCGAGTGGCTGGTCGCGCGCCCGCCGTTCAGCGAGGCGATCGTCGTGGCCGCGGTGCCTGAAGCGGCGGGCGACCTGGTGCGTGATCTGGCGGTCGAGCGCGGCGCGCTCGGCGGACTGCATCGCCTGACGCTGAATCGGCTCGTGCGGCTGCTCGCTGCCGATCGCATGGCTGCCGAGGGCCTCGAAGTCGCAGCAGGCCTTGGCGCGCAAGCGATCGCGACGCGGGCAGTGTTCCGGCTCGCCGACGATCCGGCGCTGCGCCATTTCGCGGCGATTACCGATCGTCCCGGATTCTCTCGCGCGCTCGCGCGCACTCTCTTCGAACTTCGCGCCAACCGAATCGATCAAACTCAATTGCTCCAGCTCGGCGCGTCCGCTGAGGCGCTGGCTGCTTTGCTCGCACAGTTCGAGCGCGAGCTGGCCGAGGCGCGGCTCGTCGATCGCGCGGGCATGATTCGCTTCGCGATCGCGGCCCTCAAGGCCGAACCTTTGCCGCGTTTCGCCGGCGTTCCCGCTCTGCTGCTCGATGTTCCACTGGAAGGCCGGCTCGACGCTGATCTGCTGGCGGCGCTCGCGGCGCATTCGCCCCGCGTGATGGCGACCGTTCCTGCGGGCGACACGCGAGCAGCTGAGCTGTTCGCAGGTGCGCTCGGCGTTGCGGCAGCTTCAATCGTCGAACAGGAACCGACGAATTCTCTAGCGCGCCTCACGCGTCATCTGTTCGCCGATAGCGCGCCAGCCGGGTCTCCGCTTGACGAGACGGTCGCGATGGTATCGGCGCCGGGCGAAATGCACGAGTGCGTCGAAATCGCGAGGCGGATTCATGCGGAAGCGCGGCGCGGCGTGCGGTTCGATCAAATCGCCGTGCTGCTGCACGATCCCGAGCGATATCAGCCCTATCTGCAGGAGGCGTTCGCCCGCGCAGGAATTTCCGCTCACTTCGCGCGCGGCACGCGCCGCCCCGAGCCCGGTGGCCGCGCGCTGCTCGCGCTACTCGGGTGCGCGGCTGAGGACCTCTCAGCCAGCCGCTTCGCCGAGTATCTTTCGCTCGCCCAGGTGCCGGACCGAGACCCGAACGCCGACGCGCCGCGCCTCGTCGATTCCGAGTTCTCGCCTGCGCCGCTTGCAGACGACCTCGAGCGTGCTCCCGTCGACGGCGATCGCGTCGATACCTCGCGTGACGAGGCGGATGATGCGGTGCGCGCGCCGTGGCGATGGGAAAAACTGATTGTTGACGCCGCCGTGATCGGCAGCGCCGCGCGATGGCATCGGCGCCTCAAGGGTCTCGAGCACGAGCTCGCGCGCCAACGTGACCTGCTCGTGCCCGAGGAAGAGGCACGCGCCGGCGGAATCGATCGCCGCCTCCGCGACCTGAAGCATCTCGGCGAACTGGCGATGCCGATAATCGAGGCGTTGAACGATCTGCCGCGCGCCGCCACCTGGGGCGATTGGCTCGAACGCCTGCGCGCGCTTACCACACTCGCGATCCGCGATCGCGAGCGTGTGCTCGCCGCGCTCGACGAACTCATTCCGCTTGCTCCCGTTGGTGCAGTCGGCCTCGACGAAGTGCGGATCGTTCTCGAGGAACGGCTCGGTCGCCTCGAAAATCCCGCGCGCGAGCGGCGCTACGGGATGGTTTTCGTGGCGCCGCCCGCGCGTGCGCGTGGCATGTCATTCGACATAGTAATCGTTCCCGGCCTTGCCGAGCGCGTCTTTCCGAAGAAGCATACCGAAGATCCCCTGCTGCCCGACGCGGCCCGTCAGCGCCTGAGTCCGTTCCTTCGGCGCCAGGTCGATCGCGCGATGGAAGAGCGCTTCGCGCTTCGTCTCGCGGCCGGTGCGGCGCGAGCGCGCGTGATGTTTTCCTATCCGCGCGTGGATCTCGACCAGGGCCGTCCGCGTGTGCCCTCCTTCTATGCGCTCGAAGTGATACGCGCGGCGGAAGGCCGTTTGCCGGGCTTCGACGAGCTTGCGCGCTGCGCGGCGGGCGAACGGGTGATTCGCCCCGGATGGCCTGCGCCGAAGGAGCCCGACGAGGCGATCGACGATGCCGAATTTGATCTCGCGATCCTCGATCGCCTTGTTGATCAGAATCCCGACGAGACCACCGGCGCCGCGCACTACCTGCTCGGCGCCAACGAATATCTTGCGCGGGCTCTCAGAGCGCGTGCGCGCCGATGGCTCCGCAGCTGGACGCGAGCCGACGGACTCGTCGATCCCGAGCAGGGCGCGATCGCCGCGCTCGCAAAGCATCAGCTCGCGGCCCGCTCCTATTCGCCGACCGCGCTGCAGCACTATGCCGAGTGCCCCTACCGCTTTTTCCTCTACGCGATTCATCGGCTCGAGCCGCGCGATGAGATTGAAGCGATCGAAGTTATCGATCCGCTGACCCGCGGATCGATTTTCGCTGAGACCCAGTTTGAAATCCTGAGCGCGCTCAGAAGCCGCGAGATGCTGCCGGTCACGCCGCAGAATCTTAGCGACGCGCAGAAGCTTCTCGACGATTTGCTGGAAGGCGTCGCCGCGCGCCATCGCGAAGAGCTCGCGCCCGCGATCGAACGGGTGTGGAACGACGGGATCGAGGAAATCCAGGCTGACCTCCGCGAGTGGCTCCGTCGCGCCGCGTTCGAGCATGCCGGATGGCGCCCGGAGCGCTTCGAGCTCGCCTTCGGTCTTCGTGATCGCGACCAGGCTGATCCCGCGAGTACGCCTGACCCAGTGCGCATCGCGGGAATCACGCTCCGCGGCTCGATCGATCTGATCGAGCGCGACATCCAGGGCCGCCTTCGTGCGACCGACCACAAAACCGGCCGCGTGCGCGCAGAGCACGGTTTCATAATAGGCGGTGGGCGAATCTTGCAGCCTGTGGCCTATGCGCTCGCGGCGAAGAACGTCCTCGGCGAAGAGGTCGGAAGCGGGCGTCTCTACTACTGTACTGCCGCCGGAGGTTACGAGGAACGAATCGTCGATATCGACGACAACGCGCGCGTGTCGCTGGAAGCGGTGATGGCCACGATCCACGGCGCGCTCAAGGACGCTTTCCTGCCCGCCGCACCGGAAGCGGGCGACTGCGACTGGTGCGACTATCGGCGCATCTGCGGCCCGTACGAGGAGCGTCGCACCGCGCTCAAATCAAAAAAGCGTATCGAGGCGCTGCTCGCCCTGCGCGCCCGGCCATGAACGCGAACCTGCCAGCCGACCAGCGCGTCCGCGATCGCATCCGCGACGACCTCGACGCCACACTCATAATTGAAGCGGCGGCCGGCACCGGCAAGACCACGGCGCTGGTGAATCGGATCATCTCGGTGATTGGCTCAGGTCGCGGCAAGCTCGCCGAGATCGTCGCCGTCACCTTCACTGAAAAGGCGGCGGGTGAGCTCAAGTTAAGACTCCGCGAAGAAATCGAGAATGCCCGCCACGATCCCGTCCGCACCAGGAGCGAGCGCGAGCGCTTCACTGCCGCACTCGAGCGACTCGAAGAGGCGCGTATCGGAACGATTCATTCCTTCTGCGCCGATCTGCTGCGTGAGCGTCCGGTCGAGGCTCGCGTCGATCCGATGTTCCAGGTGGTGCCCGAAGATGAATCCGAGCGAATGTTCGACGCGGCGTTCGAAAGATGGTTCCAGGCGACGCTCGAAACCCCGGGCGAGGGTATGCGCCGGCTGCTCCGCCGGCGCGACGTCATGGATCGCGACGGGCCGCGAGCGATCGCGCGCCGCGCCGCTTACGAGCTGCTCAACTGGCGCGACTTCAGTTCATCGTGGACGCATCATTCGATCGACCGCGAGAAAGAGATCGATGCGCTGATCGAAGAAATCGTCAAACTCGGAGAGCTCGCGGCGCTTGCGGAGCCCGACGACTGGCTCGGCAAGAGCCTCGCCACTTTGGCGAGGCCAATTCGCGAGGCAACACGCCTCGAATCGGTACGCGATCGCGACTACGACAAGCTCGAGGCGGTGCTGCGCAATCTGGGAAGCGGCAAGCATTGGAACTGGCGCGGTTTCGGCGGCGCAATCGGCGATCTGAGCCGCGCCGAGATTTTCGCGCGCCGCGCCGCGATCCGCGCGCGGCTTGTCGAATTTCGCGCTTCCACGGGGGCCAATCTCGCGCCGCTGCTCCGCGACGAGATGTGGCCGATCATCGGCTACTACGCGGAGCTGAAGCGCCGCGCGGGCAAGCTCGATTTTCTCGATCTGCTGCTGATTGCGCGTGACCTCGTGCGCGGCGATCCGGACGTCAGAAGAGATTTGCAGCGCCGTTTCAGCCATATCTTCGTTGACGAGTTCCAGGATATCGATCCGCTGCAGGCAGAAAT
>JASHQJ010000193.1 GCA_030037595.1 Candidatus Binataceae bacterium | reverse complement strand
GGATTGATCGACGCGTCGGTCTGGATGAAGTCGTCGTAGTCACCGCCCAGAATCCTGCCCTTGGCGGAAACGATACCGGCGGTAACGGTAGTACCGACGGCGAACGGGTTACCAATCGCGATTACCCAATCACCGATCTGCGTGGTGTTGGAATCACCGAGCGGCGCCGTCGGGAGCTGGTCCTTGGTGTCGATTTTGATCAAGGCGAGATCGGTCTTGGCGTCTTTGCCGATCACCTTGGCCTTGAATTCGCGCTTGTCGAACAGTGCCACGTCGATTTCGTCGGCGTTGCCGACAACATGGTTGTTGGTGAGGATGTATCCGTCGGGCGATACGATCACACCGGAACCGAGGCCGTGTTCCTTGTACTCATGCGGAACAGCCTGGCCAAAAAAGCGCCGGAACTGCTCGAAGGGATCTCCCTGCATCGAAGGCGGGCCAGCCTGGCCGCCGCCCTGATCGCCCTGGTCACCCTGATCGCCCTGGTCCCCAGGGCCCTCATCTCCAGGCCCGGAAAACCCGAACGGGCCTCCGGAAACCTTAACATCCTGGACGACCTTGACGCTGACAACGGCGGGCATCACGCGCTTTACCAGCGGAGCGAACGATGTGATTACCCCGGCATGCTCGTTGGGTTCGGGGGTGTTCGGTTGCGCCGGTTCCGAGACCGCCTGCGCGTGTGGTGAAGCTACTGCGTTAGCAGCGGATTGATTGGCAGCGGATTGATTGTCGCCGGATCCCCAGAATGGAAAGGCTCCGGCGCGCGCGAAGACGATAACCAGACCGATCAGCACGCCGCCGACAATGACGGCGAACTTTTTAACCATGAACTCCTCCTGAAAGGGCTTCCATATCGGGCTGCGGCAAGCGCCTTACCCTCAATAATCGGACGATAAATTCCGGTCGAAATTCAGGGCTTCCTTCAACGTTTCTTCCTCATCGTCCGCCCATTCGCGTCGTTACCGAGAGCCGTTTCGGGGCCACGCACCTCGTGGAAGCGTAAGTAATACTAATAAATCAGATAGCGCCGCTAAAGAGAATCGCCAATTTGGCGATTGGCGCTGAAGACTTGTCGATTGCGACTAAACTCGTGCGATTCTGCGCAATTTCGGCCGCGCGAGCAGCGCTCCATTCTCGTGTGACGCTGCACATTCGATGAAATGTCGAACCGCTATCCGGAGTTCGCCAATCGCCAGATTCTGATGAACAGGAGGCAGCGGATCGAGCTTTTTCATCGCGCGTTCACATAACGATGAGGCTCCTGCGAGGTTTCCCCGCTCCGCGTGCAGGATCGCGACCGCCGCCTGGATCAATCCCTGGTAGAAAAACTTCTCATCGCCGTGCGAGCGCTTCCAAACCTCTTCCCACGCCTCGTGGCACTCGAAGAAGCGCCCAGCGTTGAAGAGTCTCAGGCCTTCTTCGAAATGCTCGGCCGATGATTTCATCGCGCGCAGCTGACGCGACCCTACGCACCTCGTCCGTGACGCAGCAGACGGCCCGAGGCTTTGCCCGTCGGCACGCCGTCGTCGATCGTCAGCTCGCCGTTAACGAGTATCGCGCGATAACCGCGCGCCTTGCGCACGCGGCGCCATTCGCCGCCCGGCAGATCGCGCGCGACCTCCATCGGGCCCGCGCCAAGCTTTTGGTAATCGTAAACGACGACATCCGCGGGCGCGCCTTCGCGGAGGAAGCCGCGATCGCGGAATCCAGCACAGAGCGCAGGCAACGCGCTCAGCCGCCAGTGCGCATCTTCGAGGCTCAGCATGTTGTGGTCACGCGCGATGTTGGCGATGAACTCGGTCGGGTACTGTCCGCCGGTGAAGAACTTCGTGTGTGCGCCGCCGTCGGAGACGCCGGGAATCAGGTACGGGTAGTCGATCATCTCCTTGAGGTACTCGAGATTCTGATTCGGCCCGGGCGCATAGAACTCGGTACGGAGATCGTCGCTGACCGCAAGATCGAGCATCGCATCCACCGGATGCTTTCCCATCCGCTCTGAGAGCTCGCGCAGTGTGCTTCCCTCGTATTCCTTCAGGTCGTCGCGTTCGACTTGCGTCACGAAAATTTGATCGAATTCCTCGGTGATGACGAAGGGCATCTTGGCGCGCAGTCCTTCCCGGCGCGCGGGATCTGCCAGCTTCTGCTTGCGCTCTTCGCGCGTGCCTGTGGTCGCATCACACCACGCCTGGCACTCGTCGAACAGGTTCCAATCGACGAAGGTAAACGCCATGCCGGTATCGCTGGTGACGGCTTGGCCGTACACGGGGATTCCGCGCTGGCGGCAGCGCTCCAGCCACTCGATCGTCATGCGATGAACAAATGGGCGCGTGTCGCGCGGCTGCACGACGTTGTAGAGCACCGGGCGCCCGCTGACGGTCGCGAGCTGCTCGAAGTGATTCATGTCGTGCATCGGATCAGTGCTGACCAGCGTCATCTGGATGAAGCCCTCGTTGCGGCGCGCGAGCACGCGCGCCATCGCGAGGCAGGTGTCGTCGGCCATTACGTCCGAAACCATCGGCGTGCCATCGAAGTCGCGCTGCACGCATGCGGGCCCGTTGGGATCGAGCCGCTGCGCCGACCATCCGCAAGCCCCGGCATCCATCGCCTCGTCGAGGAGGCGGCAAATCTCGCGCTCCTCGGCCTCCGTCGGTGGCCGCGACTTCGCGGCCTCGAGGCCCATCACGTAGGTGAGCAGCGGCGAGACCGGCACGTACGGCAGGATGTTTATCGACTTGGGATGACGCTCGATACTGTCGAGGAACTCAGGGAACGTCGTCCAGTCCCAGGGCATCCCGGCCTTCATCGAAGCGTAAGGAATCGCTTCGACACGTGTCATCGTGAGCATCGCGCGCTCGCGTCCTTCCGGATGCACGGGGGCGAAGCCGAAGCCGCAGTTGCCAATCACGATCGAAGTCACGCCGTGCCAGCTCGAGATCGAGCAGTAGGGATCCCAGAAAAGCTGCGCGTCGTAGTGCGTGTGCAGGTCAACGTAGCCGGGCGCGACAATCATTCCGGACGCATCGAGCACTTTGGCGCCGTCGCTCGATCGGAGCCTGCCGATCTTCGCGATACGGCCGTCCTTGATTCCGACGTCGCCGCGATAGCGCGGCATCCGCGTCCCATCAACGATCATCCCATCGCGAATGACCAGGTCGAACTCAGGCATGGCTCGATCCTCCTCGGACAATGTACCGCGTCCTGCTGACTTACTCGCACCTCGAGTGCGAACTGTCAAACCTCAGCGGCCGTGATGAAATTGAGTTCGTGACATCCGATAGTGACGCGTAGCTTCTCCCCTTCCCGCGCGGGAAGGGAAGTTTGACGCGCCCGGGATAGCCGCTGTTGATTTCGAAGATTCAATTTTCTCAGCGCCGCGTGACGCCCTCCTCCAGTTCAACGCCGACCGGGACCAGCACGCGGACCACCATGTTGTAGAAGGCGACATTCTGCACCAGCTCCATCATGCGGCGCGTATCGAGGAAGGTCTTGAGCGCGTTCCAGCTCGCGTCACTTACCTTGACGTTGCGAGTCGCTTCGACCGCGTAGCGCATAACGGCGCGCTCCTGATCGTCGAAGAGAGGAGACTTCTCGAAATCCGCCAGCGCCTCGAGCTTCTCGCGCGGCAGGCCAACACTGCGTGCCAGGTTCCAGTGATGCGTGAACTCGTATTCGGCCTCGGCCAGGCGGCCTACCGTCAGCAGCGCGAGCTCGCGGAGCTTGGCATCGAGCGCCGTGCCGTTGCGCAGCTCGCCGCCGAGCGCGAGGAAGCGGCGCAGCAGATTCGGAGTGTTCGCCAGCGCACGGAAGATATTGCCCACGTTCCCACGCTCGCGCATCAGGTTGTCGAAAATCTCGCGATCCTTCTCGGGCAGATCGTCGCGATTCAGATAAGGCACTCGCGCCGCCATGATGATGTCCTCCGAGGCTGGAAACTAGCAGCCAAGATTCTAACCACCAAGCGCACCATGGACCGCGCCGATGTGCTTTCGCGTTAGGCGAAACCTGGAATTCGCGATTAAATATTTCACAGCATCGTTTGTGAAATAAAATTGCAATTATTTTAGTAAATCTAATGGCGAGCGCGGTTGCGAGAATTCTGGTCGAGTTGGAGAAGCGCGGCGGCCTGAAGGGCGCGGACGTCGCGAATATCGTAAACGCGTCTCGCCCCCGGTCTCGCGCTGGCGCCATGGCAAGGCGGCGCCGCCGCTTGCGACCCAGACCATCATCGCGGACCTGCGCTACGTCGTCGATCGGTTGTCGGACTTCTACCTCCCGCCGAGACGCGGCTCTGGCTCCACGCCAAACATCCGCTGCTCAACAACGAGCGCGCTATCGACCTGATAATCGCGGACCGCACGCAGGAAGTGCTGGCCGTTATCGAACGTTTGGATTCCGGCGCCTACCTGTGATCGTCAACGATTGAGCATCGATGCCGGGACGGAAGCCGCGCGATCCGGCATTGCTCGACGCCCTCGACGCTTTCGAGAGACTACCGTTCGCCGGAGAAGCTTGGCGGGTCGTTCGCGCGGGACGCGATCCTCTGCAGGGCACTGCTTTCGGCGGGCGCTGGGATTCAGCGCTGTTCGACGTGCTCTATACTTCGCTCGAGCCAGACGGCGCCGCAGCGCAAGTCCACTTTCATCTGTCTCGTCAGCCGGTCTTTCCTTCGAAACTGCGATACGGACTACACCGCATCAAGGTCAAAACCACGAAAACGCTCCGGCTCAAGGACTTGAACGCGATGCGCCCACTCGGAGTCGATCCCGCGCGATACCGCGAGATTCTGTGCGAGGCGACTCAGGCGATCGGTGATGCAGCCTACTTTTTGGGGTTCGACAGCGTCATCGCGCCTAACGCGCGATGGTCATGCAATAACCTGATTCTATTCACCGACCAGATTGCCCCTGCCGATCTCGAAGTTATCGAATCGAGTAAAGTGAACTGGAACGAATGGCGTGAGAAAGTTAGGTCTCAGCGCAACGAGTAGAAGTCCTCACCAAGACACGAAAGCGCCCTCAGCGCTTGCGCGAATCTATTTGAGATTCGCGCAAGGGCCTCTCCCGGTTTGCGGCTTCCGCGAGGCGTCAGCCGCGGGCGCGGCTGACGCGATACCCTTGGTGATCTTGGTGGTTGGATTCCTGCCTGCTATGCGAACAGCATCTCGGACATCGAGCCGCCCGGCGGAATCATCGGCATCACCGCTTCTTCCTTCGGGATGACGACGTCGATCAGCACGGGGCCCGGCGTAGCGAACGCCTCCTTCATCGTCGAGATGAGATCCTTCGATTTCTCGACGCGGAAGCCGTGAGCACCATACGCCTCGGCGAGTTTGACGAAGTTCGGCACCGACATAGCGGAGTACGAATACCGCTCCTGGTAGAACTTCTCCTGCCACTGCCGGACCATCCCGAGGAAGTAGTTGTTCAGGATGATAACCTTGATATCGACGCCGTACTGAACCGCGGTGCCGAGCTCCTAGATATTCATCTGGACCGAGCCGTCACCCGATACCACGATCACCGGCTTATCCGGCGCGGCGAACTTCGCGCCGATTCCCGCGGGTAGGCCATAGCCCATCGTGCCGAGACCGCCCGAGGTCAGCCACGAGCGCGGATTCTGAAACGGGAAGAGCTGCGCGACCCACATCTGATGCTGGCCCACGTCGGTCGCGACGATACAATCGCCCTTCGTGAGGTTGTACATCTCCTCGATCACGTTGAGCGGCGACACGGTCTCGCGCTCCTTGCCGTTGCGCTCGTAAAGCGGGCGCTCCTTCTGCCACTGCATGATCTGCTGACGCCACTTGGTCCACTCAGCGCGCCGCTGGCCGATACTCTCGCGGCTCTTGATTTGCACCAGCATGTCGGCGAGCACCGACTTGATGTCGCCGACGATCGGGATGTGCACCTTCACGTTCTTCGAGATCGATGACGGATCGATATCCATGTGGATGATCGTCTCCGCCTTCGGCGCAAAGTCGGCGATCCTACCGGTCACGCGATCGTCGAAGCGCGCACCGATAGCTACGAGGCAATCAGTGTTCACGACCGCGGTATTGGTGCCGTATGAGCCGTGCATCCCGAGCATCCCGAGCCGCAGCGAATCCGACGCGGGCATCGAGCCGAGTCCCATCAGCGTTTCGGTCACCGGGATACCGAGGCCCTTGACCAGCTCGCGCAGCTCCGGCGCCGCGCCCGACCACTGCACGCCGCCACCCACATAAAAGAGCGGGCGCGAGCTTTTTTCGATCGCCTCGATCGCGCGCTCGATCTGCCGCGGATTGCCTCTGATCGTCGGCTTGTAGCTGCGAAGCACGACATTGTCGGGATATTTGAAGAGATGCTCGGCCTGCTGCACGTCGCGCGGCAAATCGACCACGACCGGCCCGGGCCGGCCCGTGCCGGCGATATAGAACGCTTCCTTGATCGTGCGGGCGACGTCTTTGACGTTCTTGACCAGGAAATTGTGCTTGGTGCAGGGACGCGTGATTCCGACGAAGTCCGCTTCCTGGAAGGCGTCGTTGCCGATGAGCGAAGTCGGCACCTGCCCCGACAACACGACCATCGGAGTCGAATCCATGTAGGCGTCGGCGATGCCGGTAACGGCGTTGGTCGCGCCGGGTCCCGACGTGACGATTACGACGCCAGGGCGGCCGCTCACGCGCGCATAGCCCTCGGCCATGTGGGTTGCGCCCTGCTCGTGGCGCACCAGGACGTGCTTCAGCTTCGAATCGAGCAGCGCATCGTAGGTGGGCAGGATAGCGCCGCCAGGATAGCCAAAGACGACCTCGACGCCTTCGGCAATCAGACTCTCGATTACAATTTGCGATCCCTTAATTTTCTTCATGAACAGCTTGAATCCGTCTAGCGTATATCAGCGCGGGCGTGAGGTACAACGATTAGTTTCGTGCGTTCAAATTTGAAAGCTGGATAAGCTTGCAGTGTGAAAATTTTCATTTTCTCACGCGCACAACTTGTGCACTTTCCGCTGGAAGAGACCTTCGCGTTCTTTTCCGATCCTCGCAATCTCCAGCTTCTTACACCTCCGTTTCTGCATTTCGAATTCCGGCGCGAGCCGCCACTGATCGTCGCGGCCGGGACAATCCTCGAATACCGCCTCCGACTGTACGGAGTGCCGATAAATTGGCGGACGCGAATCGAAAGTGTCGAGCCGCCGCGCAAGTTCGTCGATATCCAGGAAAAAGGACCCTACGCACTATGGCGCCACACGCATACCTTCCGCGATCTCGGCGGCACGAGCACCGAGATGACCGACCGGGTCGAGTACGCGATGCCGTTCGGCACCGTAGGGGAGCTTGCGAATCGGCTGTTCGTGGGGCGAAGCCTCCGCCAGATCTTTGATTACCGCCAGAGCGAGCTTGCGTCGGTGCTCGGCGCGATCCGAGATCGCGGCAAACCATGCGCTCGCGATCTTCCGCCGGTTGATCGAGAATACACGGTGCGATGAGCGCGCTACCGCTCGAAAGATTTCGCGTCGTTGACCTGACGCGAGTGCGTGCAGGCCCGACCACGGTCCGCCAGCTTGCGGATTGGGGCGCGCAGGTTATCAAGGTCGAGATACCGGACACCAGCCAGAGCCTCGGCGGACCGCGGCATGGTTCGGACTTTCAGAACCTGCACCGCAACAAGCGCAGCATCGCGCTCGATCTAAAGTCTGCAGAGCATCGCGAAGTCCTGATGCGCCTGGTCGAGCGCGCCGACGTGCTGGTCGAGAACTATCGCCCGGACGTGAAGTTTCGGCTCGGCATCGACTACGAAACCCTCCGCAAGATCAATCCGCGGCTGGTGTACGCGAGCATTTCGGGATTCGGCCAGGACGGTCCCTACAGAGACAGGCCGGGCGTCGATCAAATCGCACAAGGGATGGGCGGGCTTATGTCGATTACCGGCCTTCCCGGCCAGGGTCCGGTGCGCGCCGGAATCGCGGTAGCGGATGTGACGGCGGGACTCTACTG
>JASHQJ010000192.1 GCA_030037595.1 Candidatus Binataceae bacterium | reverse complement strand
GGCAGCCACGAACGCTACTCATTTAGCCATGCACTGCTGCGCCATGCTTTCTACGAGCGGCTGAGTGAGAAGGAACGTGCACGGCTCCGTTCGTGTCGCCACGACCCTCGAGGAAACGTGGGGCAACGATCCCGTCCATCTCGACGAGCTGGCATACCACTTCGTGGCCGGCGCGACTGCGGACGAGCGCTCGAAAGCAATCTCCTATGCATGCCGCGCCGGAGAGTCTGCCTACCGGTCATATGCTTACGAGCGCGCCGCGGCGCACGGGCGCCCCGCGCTCGCGCTGCTGGAACAGGAAGGTCCAAATTCTCGACGGGTAGCGGAGCCGCTCCGCAAACTGGGTGAGACGTACTCGACTACGGATTTTGACCAGCCCAAGGCACTCGAATGCCTCGAGCGAGCGGCCACGCTGTTCGAAGTACTCTCGGACTACCAGGAAGCCGCGCAGGTGCCCATCGCTCGGCAGGATCCGCGCCGCGGCCCCGTCATGCATATCGGCGAGGCGATGGCGCAATATCGACGCGCAGAGCCTCTGCCTAGGCGGCGGGCCGCAAGTGAAGCGCAGGCGCTTCTCTATGTCGGTATCGCTTCAGGCCGCGACTCAGGCCGAGCGCACTCAGGAAGGGCTCAGGGCTTCGATGCGAGCGATGCGGATCTGCCGCAAACTCGGCAATGAGCCGCTTCTGCGGAGGGTTCGGTCCGCAGCGGTTGTAGCGCGATCGACTGAAAGGCGGTACCTGGTGTAATCGCGCATTTTCGGTAGCATTCTACCTTCGGATTGGCCAGCCCTGCATGGGGTATTGCAACTGCGAGTTGGGCATTTCTATTTCTAGCAATAAAGCGTAGTTTCTGCACAGATCAGCGAGGTTCGCTTGATTCAAGCAAATTTCGTCAGAAGTGGCGTCGAGAGGTGCCGTAGTTCCCAGGTTCTTGGTCGGGCCATCTGGGCTCTTGCTGGCTGCCCAACAAACCGTTTTTGACCGATTTCTGTGGACCCGCACGAGGGAGAGTGTCGATGGAAACGTCTGCCGGCATTGAACGATCGATTAAGTTCCCCAGCCGAAATCTGGTTACTCGGCTGAGTGGCATGCTCCTTGTGCTGATTGCGATCAGTTTCGCCAGGCCCGCCGCCGCACAAACTACCCAGAACTGCAACGCCAGCACGGCGTTGCAGCAAAACGATTCGACCTCCGGCCAGACGACGAATCTGGTAGTCAATGGACCGTGCGCAGTCGCAGGATCAACGGACTCAAGCAACCCCACGTCCTACTACTTTCACGACGTAAATATCGTCAGCGGCGGAAGTTTGACCTTTAACGACGCGCAGATCGCCTTCTACGCCGAGAACATCGTCATCGAGTATGGCGGCGCAATGATCGCAGGCGTGCCGAACCCGATTGGGACCGCCGGCGGCCAGCTGACGATTCACCTGTGGGGTAAATCGACGGATCCCGGGGTTACGTGTAATGGCACCAATTGCGGCGTCGCAAGTACGCCTTCTGGACCTTGGGGAACCAACACCTACTCCTTGAACCCAGATAGCTGCACCCCATCAGATCTACCAGGCAGCGTGAGTGACTGTTTCTATGACTATCAGACGTTGGACATGAACGACGTCGCCGGCGCCTACTTTGGCCACAAGGTTCTGGCCCTGTCCTATGGCGGCACGCTGCAACTCTTCGGCAAGAAGGGTGCGACCTACGGTGGAGCGCCGACGAACTGTGCTGATCCCAACAACACCGCGAGCTGCACCGGGACGAGCTGGGTTCGCCTGGCTAAGGATGCTCTCCCTGGCGATGTGACCTTGCAGGTTGCCGGCTCGGTGGACTGGAAAAAGGGCGACAACATCATTCTCACCACCACCGACTACCTGCCTGGGCATTCGGAACAGTTAACACTCAGTGAAGACGCGGGCAGTCCCAGCAACAATATTACGACACTGAATCTTACCGGCACGGTCACATATCCGCACAATGGTCAGCTGTTCAGCTTGTCCAAAGCTTCAACGCAGCTTGGAACTAACTTCCCGGCCTCGGCAGATATGCGCGCTGCGGTCGGATTGCTCACGCGCAATATCCGGATCGTCTCCGATGGCAATACTCCCGGAGCGCCCTTTACTGCGACTCCCGGCAACTATTTCGGCGGCCACACCATAGCGCGTCAGGGTTTCAACACCTACCAGGTGCAGGGTGTCGAGTTCTACCAGCTCGGTCAGGGCGGCAGCATCATGCACTACCCGGTCCATTTTCACATGGACCGCACTACTCCGGCCGGAACGTCAATCATGGACAGCTCGGTTTGGGATTCAATGACGCGCTGGATGGTGATTCATGCCACGCAGGGGCTGATGCTGGCGCGCAACGTTGGTTACGCGTCGATTGGCCACGGGTACTACCTCGAAGACGGCACGGAGACCGGCAACAAGCTCTACGCGAATCTAGGAGTTTATGCGCGTGCCGCGGTGGCGAACAGTCCCAGCACGGCGAATTCGCAGAACCCGCGGATGGTTCCGGGCATCCTGACCACACTTGACACCAAGTGTGCCAATAACCCCTCAACTGAAAATTGTCCCACCAGCTACAATAATTTTCCCTACTTCTCGGACTCGCAGAATCCGTCGGTCTTCTGGATCATGAATGGTATGAATGACTTCCAGTACGACATGGCTGCAGGCGCCGGCACCTGCGGTGCGTGCTACTGGCTGGTGCCCGGTGCTATCAGCGGTCCGTCTCAGATGGAGAAGTGGTTCGGATATGCCAGCGAGCAACGGGGCGTGAGTAGGGCCGGCATCACCCCCTTGCAGAACTTCGTCGGCAACTCCTGCAGCACCGCCCAGGAGGGATTTATCGAGATTGGTCCGGCCAATCCTTGCGGGGGCGTCAATCAGAATGATCCTTCAAAGCTAGAGTTCAAAGTTTTGAACTCTAACCTTTACATGCTGCCGGCGCCAGCTGCTCCACCGACTTCTACTACTACATACTGGCCGATTACTTCGGCCCTCCGTAACCCGACCCGGTGTCCGGCCGCCGATTCGGGCACGAAAAATGCCGACTGCCGGAGCGTGGCTATCTGTGCGGCTGCCAATGAGGCTAACTGCGACGTGGTGGTGCTGAATAAGTTTACCACAGCATTCAACTGGCCTGACACTAATTTTGCCGCTGTCTGGCTGAGACAGTTGTGGACCTTGTTCGTCAACAGCGTAATCAGCGACCCACAAAACGCCGGCATCAACCTGGTCACGAGTGGCGGTTACGACGCCGCATCTGTTTTTCCCGGCTACTGGGGATTGGTGCGGCAAACGGCGATGATCGGGAGCTCCCAGTGGCAGAATAAAACGACCTACACAGATGGGCTCGCTTCGAACCCTTACACCTCAAATGCGGGGCCATTCAATCCATTTAAAGCCACCATCGGCACTGGCAATAGTAGCAGTATAGCTGGATTGACGTGCGCCGATCTTCCTAGCGGTGCCGACAACAATTCCTACTGTATGTCGCAGGCAGATGCGGTCAGCTTTCCACAGGCCAACTGGGGAGGGTTCCAACGATTGTTCAG
>JASHQJ010000191.1 GCA_030037595.1 Candidatus Binataceae bacterium | reverse complement strand
TCGCCGTCCGACGGCGCGCACGAGGTGCTCGGTTACGCACTTCAGGTGTGATACGGCGGCGGACCGCTCATTGAACGCACCTGCGAATCCACTTTCAATCTCAGCGCAGATGCGAGGTCCGCCGCATCGCACCGAGATTCCTCACAGCCGCACGCTCGCAAAATGACGTGGACCAGGTTTTGAGAAGCGACAATCTGAGAAATAATCTACGGCGCCCTTTCAATGAAGTTCAGCGGTTTGACTACCATTCCCTCGCCGGCTAGCTCGGTCAGCCGCATCCACCACTCGCTACCTTCGTCCTCGGATTTCGGATTGGTGAGGTCGATGACCTTATTATCGGTCGCAACGAGAATCGGAGACCACTGCGCACAAAGCGCGTCTCGCTTCTGGTAGTCGTCGTACGGTGCATACATCGCCGCCATCTTCCTCCAGCCCCGCGTTCGTTCGTCGCCGCTCGCCGTGCGCGCGCGCGACTTGCACTAACGCATGGACCCAGCGAACATTTTCGCCGGTCATGATCACAAGAATCTGTCAAAACGTATCCAGAAGCGATTTGGGGGTAGCTTCATCTACGAGATGCTTCCGTCATGCTGAACGAGGCCTATCAGAACTCAGAGGTTGGCGGCATCGAGTGCGCACGCCGCGGCGGCGGTGCGTGTCTCCACGCCGAGTCGCTCCAGGATATGTTCCACGTGTTTCGACACGGTCCGCGAACTTATTCCGAGAATAATCCCGATTTCGGGATTGGTCTTGCCGATTGTAATGTAGGCCAGAATTTCTGACTCACGCCGGGTCAAACAAAGACTCGAGAGCGCTGCGGGATCGATTGCCCGGCGGTGCTCCTCGAGAACCAGGAAATTCTGCTCGGGCTTCGACAGCAGATGGATGGTAAGGCGGTCGCCGTCCCGCTCGAGAACAAATGGTCGCCTGACATCCGGAACGTCGGTGGCCTTTCGAAGAGTCTTGTTTGAGTGCGAAATCCATCGCCGAACTTGCTCCGGCAACCCCTGCCTGGTTCGCTTTGGGAAGAACTTCTCAAGCACTCTTGTCGCGCCAGCGGTTTCAATCGCGATTGTCCCGTTTAGATCGATCGCCATGAGGCCGCGCGCGGCGCAATTCGGGCCGCTTTTCATCGCTGTAATTTCGATCAGCGCTGAGGTGGTATGCGCAAGGCGAAAGGCCTGGAGCACGTGCGGCGAAACCGAAACGAGCATATCTCTGTGGGCATCCGGAGTTTGCTTGTGCTGACCGACCCCTACGAACTCGACGTGATCGGGCCTGGAGCGCAAGAACAAGGTGCAACCATCTCTCAGCCCTAAGGAGCGATACACCTCGTTGTAAAGCGCCGAGCGCAGAAATTGCGACAAGGGCTGCACGTCGGACCATCGCGTGAATTGCTCACAATGGGTGCGCGCGAAATGGACGATAATCGGCGCCTTGGGCATCAGTCGCGCGAGCTTTGCGTCCGCCTCGGAGGACCTTAACTCAGGCGGATCCGTACGCTGGGTCCCTCCTTGCGAAGGAGCTCCAACTTCAAACGATGCGTTACCAGCGAACTCGGCTGGGACCAGCGCTCGAAGTGCGGAGAGCAAATGGTCCCCGAGGCCCTCAGGCGTTCGTGGCTCGTAGAGTCCTCTAACGAACTCGAGCACGCGATCGAATTCGGTCCGACTGTAGCGGTACACAGGGTTACCTGGCTGCGCCGGATTGTGCGCCTGCCCCCGGCATACGTCAAATGACGTATTGCCCAAATATTGCCCGCTGCTATCGTCCAGACCGATTGAAGTTGGCACTAGCAAACAACTTCGGCGGTTTTTACCGCCATCGCAGAGCGCCTACGAAGACCGATAAGTCTCATCGGGAAGGGAACTGATGAAGGCGTCTCCGAGAAAAGTTACGGTTCGCAAACCCATCCCTGTGGCCAGGGTCCAATCCGAACAGGACCGAAAATCAACATTTTGGGGAGGAAACATGAAGCGCGCTAACTGGCTAATCGTAGCAACTCTGGCATTGATGATGTTTGTCCAGCCAAACAAGGCAAACGCCTTCAACAACGGGAGCCTCAACGGCACCTATCGTGGTCGCGCAACGGGCAGCTTCTATTCCCTTGCGACTGCCGTGCCGCCGGTGCCGTCGTACAAGTTCGACTTCGTCTCAACCGATCTCTTCACCTTCGACGGCAGTGGATCTACCACCGAGACCCTTACCTACACATACCAGGGCGCGTCCTCTTTATTGAAGGAGGGTGGGCCCTGCACCGATATTGCCACCGGTAGCTACCATGTGAACCCGGACGGCACGGGAACGTCAACATATAACATTACTTCCTCAACTTGCTCTGACTTAGGCGGAACCTACACATTCGACTTCACGACAGACGGCGAATACATCTACCGTATCCTCACATCTGACACGTCGTTTGCAACCTTCTCGATCGCCGGAACGTCCAAGAAAGATGGGCCCGAGTCCGACAACTTTTGAAGTCCGCATAATATAGTTAGCGGAACAATCCTGCTTGCTTCCGGAAGGCTGCAAGATCCTACCGAACAACTTGCTGAACCGGCGGAGGGCCTAAGCGAACGCGCGATTCGAGCGATCAGCGATCGGGCAGAACTGCTTGATTCGTCGGATGCGAGAAGGACGCTGGAGACGGCCTCGACTCTCTCGCAGCGGCTGGAGAAAGAAGCCAATGCCTGTCGTTATCGAGAACTTAAACTCGCACATACTGATGATGGAGCCCACCCAGGATTGGAACCGACCTGATCTTGCCGACTGTCTGCCGGCGTCGGAAAAGCGGAGAGTTCTTATTCAGCGATAAGTGTGTGCGGACCGAGTTGTAGGATGAGTGTAAGTCTTAAGGATGCGGCGCAAGTCCGCCTCTCCAACACCACGAGATGATCGAGGCATTCCCGACGAATCGAGCCTATGAGGTGCTCAACGTGCCCGTTCTGCCATATATGGACCCAGCCAT
>JASHQJ010000190.1 GCA_030037595.1 Candidatus Binataceae bacterium | reverse complement strand
CAGAAGCTCAAGGCCAAGATCGCACACTTCTGCAACGTCGAGGAGAACTGCGTTATCGCCGATCGCGACGTGCCCTCGATTTACGAAGTGCCGCTTCACTTTCATGAAGAAGGCTTTGATCAGCGCGTATGCGAGAAGCTCAACATCTGGACCGGCGCGCCGAATCTCTCCAAGTGGCGCCGAATCGTGAAGGTTGCGCAGAATCCGAAAACCACCGTCAACATCGCGGTGGTCGGCAAGTACGTCAACCTGATGGACTCCTACAAGAGTCTGCATGAGGCGATCGCGCACGGTGGCGTTGCTAACGAAGCGAAGGTCGTTATCGACTACGTCGATTCGGAAGAATTAGAAAAGCAGAACGTCGCGGATCGCCTCGCCAACGCGGACGCGATCATCGTGCCAGGCGGATTCGGTGAGCGGGGCACCGAGGGCAAGATCAGCGCGGTCCGCTATGCGCGCGAATCAGGAGTGCCAATTCTCGGCATCTGCTTCGGCCTGCACATGATGGTGATAGAAGCGGCGCGTGATCTCCTCGGCCTGAAGCGTGCCAACTCAACCGAGATCGCGCCCGACTCCCCTGACCGCGTGATCGACATCATGGAGTCGCAGAAAGACGTCTCGAAGAAAGGCGGTACGATGCGCCTCGGCGCGTATCCATGCGTGATCAAACAGGGCACGCTCACCTATTCGGTTTACCGCCGCTCGCGCATCTCCGAGCGCCATCGCCATCGCTACGAAGTCAACAATGCGTATCGCGCGCGGCTCGAGAAGGCCGGCCTGATCGCCACCGGCGTGTCGCCCGATAATTCGCTGGTCGAGATTATGGAGCTCCGGGGACATCCGTGGTTCGTCGGATGCCAGTTTCATCCCGAGTTGAAATCGCGCCCGCTCGATTGCCACCCGCTCTTCCGCGGCTTGATCAAAGCCGCCGTGGCTCGGCGCGCCTCCCAGGCCGCACGCCGCCCAGGCAAGGTACGGGAGCTCAGGCTGGCGCAGTGAGCGTTGCCCAGGTAAAAGCGGCCGAAGTGATCTTCGGCGGCGCGGCACTCGCCATCATCGCGGGTCCCTGCGTTATCGAGAACGAGGAAGTCTGCCTGAGGCACGCGGCTCGCCTCGCTGAAATTGCTCGCGCGGCGAAAATCGGACTTGTTTTCAAATCCTCATTCGACAAGGCCAACCGCACGAGCATCGCGTCGTATCGCGGACCCGGCCTCGAGGCGGGGCTCAAGATTCTCGCGCGCATCAAACGCGAGACCGGCCTTCCGATCCTGACCGACATCCATGAGCCGCATCAGTGTGCCGCGGCCGCTGAGGTTGCCGATATCCTGCAGGTTCCGGCGTTCCTCGCGCGACAAACCGATCTGCTTCTCGCCGCTGCGCGGACGGGTCGCGTGGTGAACGTAAAGAAGGGTCAGTTTCTGGCGCCATGGGATATGCGGCCGGCGATTGCAAAGATCGAAAGCACGGGTAACCGCAAAATCCTGCTCACCGAGCGCGGCGTGTCATTCGGCTACAATAATCTCGTCTCCGACATGCGTTCGCTCGTGATCATGCGGAGCTATGGCTACCCCGTGGTCTTCGACGCAACCCACTCCGTGCAACTGCCCGGCGCAGGCGAAGGCGGCAACCGCTCGGGCGGTCAGCGCGAGTTCGTTGCGCCGCTTGCGCGCGCGGCGGTTGCGACGGGCGTCGATGCTGTCTTCATGGAAGTGCACGAAGATCCGGATCGCGCGCTGAGCGACGGCGCGAATAGTTACCGGCTCGACCATGTAGGCGCACTTATCGACAGTCTGAAGCGAATTCATGAAGCCGCATTCGCTGCGGGAGCGCGCCATTGAGCGCGCAATCATCACTAAGCTAGGCGAAAATCAGCGCCGGCGTTTGGTCTGATTTTCCTTCGCTTAGCCCGCAACCGGGCTCAATGTTTACTTGAAAAACTTCCGTTGATACCTTTGAAGATACGGATTGGTGTCGATGAGTCCCAGGCGTGTCGCAAAGGCGCTGGCGTCGTTCGGCGCCGTCGCGCTCATAGCATTGTTGGCGCTGACGGTGTGGGTGGTGCACCATCGGACGCCAGCCCAGATAGTACAAACCGCGGCCGGAATGCTCCCCGGCTCCCTGCTGCACGCACATAATTTCCATTGGACGCAGATGAAGGCCGGTGAGCGGCAGTGGGAGCTTACCGCGAGCGACGCTAGCTATTCGAACGACCGCACTTCGCTCACGTTGAGCAACGCGCAGCTCACGATGATCTCCGATGATGGCAAGCCCGTGATGGTGCAGGCGCCGCGCGCCGTGATTGTGCTCGACGGCAATCACGTTAAGCAGGCCAATCTAAGTGGCGGCACCCTCATCCACTATGGAACATTCACAATGACCACCCAGGACGTGCACTTTATGCCCGACGACGACAAGGTCGATGCTCCGGGTGAGGTTACGATGGAAGGCGAGGGCGTGAAGGTAACTGGAGTTGGAATGACGGGGAATCCCAAGACCCGCGTCTTTCAACTTCTCGACCGGGTCACCACCGATATCTCGCCAAAGCAGCAACGTGACAATTCGAAAACGAGCTAAGATTGCCGACGCTCGCGCCTCGCGAGTGATTTCTTCGGCTGCCGCTGCCTTCGCATCAACTGCGATCTTGTTTTTCCTCGCAGCGCCGGCCTCGGCTTCCGCAACATCCGCGTCATCCGCGCGCGATGCGACCGTGTCATCCGCGGTGCCCATTCAGCTCGCAGCTGATTCAGACAGTTCCGACGATCTGACGGGCGATTCGATCCGCGTCACCGGCGGCGTGCCAGGCGGCGCGCAGAGCCCGCCGTCTTCGGGAAACGATTCAGGCACCGCAATGCCGCCTGAGAATCAGCCGGAGCCTGCGCCAGCGCCGTCAGCTGCCCAGGCTGAAATGCCCGCGTTCGCGCCTTCTGCCGCTGAGGCGTCGCAACCTGCGCCGTCACCTGCGGCTATTGAAGCCGCATCGCCACCGGCGCCCGCGCCGATGCCCGTCGAGGCGCCGTCGGCAGCAGCCACCGAAGCAGTTGCGATTCCATCACCAGCGGCAGCCGCTACTGAGGCTGCCGCGGCGGTGCCCTCGCCCGCCGCGATGCCATCGATAGCTGCCTCGCCGCCGGCCCGAATCGCAGGTGCTCCACCGCCCGATGCCAATCTCGCCCCGCGTGCCGAGTACCCTGATCTGCCGGCACCCGCCCCCTCGATTGCCATTGCTCCGCCGACCGGCAATCCTTCGCCTTCATCTCCGATGACAGAAGCGAGGATATCCGCAACGGCGCCGCCGCCTTTCCCGCCGATGCCTTCTGCCGCGCCGAGTGCCGAGGAGGGAGGCAGTGCCCCTATGACGGCGGCAGCTGAGCCGATGCATGCCGCGCTTGCGCCAGGAGAGGCCAAGCCTCCGCCCGAGGCACCACCGCCGCCGAACGACTTACCCGCACCCGACAACCAGCAGGCTAGTGGTGGCAGTGCTGCGGCGGCTGAAAACGTCGCATCGAAGGGTGCGGCCGATAGTTCGAATCCGTTCAATGGCCTCGGGATGTCGTCAGGCAAAGGCCCGACCAAGATCGACTCGGACCAGTTTCGGCTCGACTACAATCAGAAGATCGCGACTTATATTGGACACGTGAAGGTCGCGCAGCCCAACGGCACGATGACCAGTGACAAGCTTAAGGTGACCTTCGGCGAGAACATGCACGATATCAAGATGGCCTACGCCGACGGTAACGTGCGTATCAGCCAAGGCGACCGCTGGGCGACTGGAGACCACGCCGTGCTGAATCAGACCGCGCAGACCGTTGTTCTAACCGGCAGCCCGGTCGTTCACGACGGCGAAGATCAGATTACTGGAACCAGGATCACGGTCTATCTCAAGACCGGGCAAAGCGTCGTCGAACATGCACGTACGGTAATATTCCCCAAGAATGGGCAGGGCGGCGATAACGAAGGAGGCGGTTCGACCACCCCGGCGCCCCAGCACTGATTAGTCATGGCAATGGAAGTAAAACTCGGGCAGGACCTCAGGCTGCGGCAGCAGCTCGTGATGACGCCGCAGCTTCAGCAGGCGATCAAAATCCTGCAACTGTCGCTGCCTGAGCTGGAATCAATCGTACAGACCGAACTCGAGCAGAATCCCATGCTCGAGCCTCTCGATCGCAGTCCGGCAGAGACGGCAGCCGAGGCCGAGATGCCCGACGCCGAGACGCCTCCCGATACCGAAGGCGAACCGCTGCCGCCAGAAACCGACGCTGTAGATAACGAGGCGCCCGAGCAGTGGGAGGCCGGCGTTCACGAGCTGCCTTCCACAGAGCCCGCGCCAGGCGAGAGCCGCGACGCCGCGCTCGAAATCAAGGAAAACCAAAGCCTCGACCAGATCGATTGGCGCGAGTACCTCGAAACCTATTCGAACAATCTCGAGCGGCGCGACATGTGGCAGGAGTCGGCGCCGACTGACAGCGAGGACGACCATCGAAGCGCCCTCGAAAACACTTCGGTGCGCCGCTCAAGTCTCGAGGACCATCTGCTCTGGCAGCTCCGCATGTCGAACCTGAGCGAAGCGGACCAGCGGATCGCAGGCTCGATCATCTACAACCTCGATGACGACGGCTACCTCGACACTCCGCTCGAGGAGCTCGCGACGCAGCTCGAGGTGCCGTTGGCTGACGTCGAGCGGGTGCTGAAGCGCGTGCAGCGTTTCGATCCGCCGGGAGCTGCGGCGCGCGATTTGCGCGAATGCCTCCTGCTACAGCTCACCAACCTCGGGATGGAAGATTCGCTCGCGGCGCGAATCGTGCGCGACCATCTCGACCTGCTGGAAAAGCATCGCTACGCCGAAATTGCTAAGACACTTGGCGTCACGGTCGAGATTATCGGTCAGGCGGCGAAGGTGATCGCCGAACTCGAACCCAAGCCCGGCCGAGACTACGGCGGCGAAGAACCGACCTACGTCGTTCCCGACGTTTACATCAACAAGGTTGGAGACGATTACATCGTCACGTTGAATCGCGAGGCAGTGCCACGGCTGCGTCTGGCGGGTTATTACCAGCGCGTACTCAACGACGCGAGCGTCGCCCCGGAAACACGCGAATACCTGCAGGAGCGGCTCCGCTCGGCACGTTGGCTGGTGAAGTCGATTTATCAACGCCAGCAAACGATCTTCAAAGTCGCGAACTCGATCGTGAAGTTCCAGCGCGGGTTCTTCGATCACGGCATCAGCCAGCTCAAGCCGCTGGTGCTGAAGGACGTGGCCGAAGACATCGGCATGCACGAATCGACCATCAGCCGCGCCACCGCGAACAAATATGCGCATACCCCGCAAGGGATTTTTGAGCTCAAGTTCTTTTTCACCTCGGGAGTGAAGGCCTCGACTGGCGAAGACGTGAGCGCCGAAACGGTGAAGGAAAAAATCCGCACCATGGTCGGAGCCGAATCCCCGGATAACCCGTTGTCGGATCAGGCGATCGCCGAGATGCTGCGCGCCAAGCAGATCAATATCGCGCGCCGCACGGTCGCCAAGTACCGGCAAGCGATGGGTATTCTGCCGTCCGCAAATCGCAAGCAGGTCGGATGAAATGGACCGGCCAAAGGCGAATCAGCATGAGTTACAAGGCGGCAAAAGGCAAAGGCACGCGCAAGCGCGCACTCAAGGCGACCCGGCTCGCGCGTCGTGCGGCTGAGGCGCAAACCGTGGTGACGGTGACCTTCCGCCACCTCGAACCGACCGACGCGCTCCGGCGCTACGCCGAACGCAAGCTCGCGCACGTGAGCAAGTTCGTCAAGCGCGCCTGCGAGGCGCACCTGATCCTGACGGTTGACAAGTATCGCCAGCATGGCGAGATCACCGTCAAGTCCGGGCGCCTGTCAGCGACTGCCGCGGAAGAGACCAAGGACCTGTACTCGGTTATCGATTTGCTGGCCGACAAGGTCAGCCGGCAATTGAAGAGGAATATCGAGAAGCTGAAGACCCGCCATACGCGCGCGGTTTCGACCGGCGAATTGTTAGCCGCCACCGAAGAGATCTGATTTTCTTCGTCCGTTCTTATACGGCGGGGCGGTTATTTGTCGCTGGAAGCATCCCTCGCGACTACGGTAGCATTCTGCCGGGACGACGAAGAGATGAAGATTACCGACATACTGAGCCGCGAGCTGATCCTGCCTGACCTCAAGGGCAACACTAAACCTGAAGTACTTTACGAGTTGGCGGCGGCGTTGGCTTCCAAGAACGGCGAGATCCGGCTTGATGACTTGACAGCCACCCTGGGTGAGCGCGAGCGACTCGGCTCGACCGCGATTGGCGACGGCATCGCGATCCCACACGGCAAGCTGCGCGGCGTACAGCGAATCATCGGCGCCTTCGGGCGTCACCGCAAAGGAGTGGATTTCGACTCGCTCGACGGCAATCCTACGCATCTCTATTTCGTGCTGGTCGCGCCCGAGGACTCGGCGAGTCTGCACCTCAAGGCGCTCGCTCGAGTGTCACGTCTGCTGAAGGACGCTTCCTTCCGCGACAAACTGCTCGCGGCGAGCAACGAGGACGACCTGTTCCGCCTCATCAAGGACGAGGACTCCAAGTACTAAGCACCCACTGCGTCCGCTTCGAGTGGTGGGCCCGATTCGCGTGGCCAAACGATGAACCAGGATGAGTCCATCGCCGCGTCGAAGGGCCGCCTGATTATCGTGACCGGCGTCTCGGGCGCGGGCCGCGCCACGACGATGCGGGTGCTGGAAGACCTCGGCTTCTATTGCGTCGATAACCTGCCGGTCGCGCTCGCGCCGGTGGTGACACAATTAGTCGCCGAGAGCGACCCGAAGCTGCGCGGTGTCGCGCTCGGAATCGATTCGCGCGAGCGGCTCTTTTTTCCGCAGTGGCCACGTTTTCTGGCCGATATCGAGCAGAGCGGGACGCGGCCCCAGATTCTCTTCCTCGATGCCTCCGACGACGTACTCGCGCGCCGCTACTCCGAGACCCGCCGGCCGCATCCACTGTCCGAAGACGGGGCAGCAACGGTAGCCGAAGCAATTCGCGCGGAGCGCCTCAAGCTCGCCGAGATTCGCGAGCGCGCTGACCGCGTGATCGACACCACCACGCTGACCGTGCACGAGCTTCGCGAGCTGGTCACCGCGATGGTGATGGGCTCGACGGCGGCAGCCAAAATGTCAATTGCGCTCGTCTCGTTCGGTTACAAGTACGGCTTGCCGGTCGGGATGGATCTCGTGCTCGACGTACGGTTCATTCCGAACCCATTCTTCGTGCCGGTGTTGCGGGCGCTCACCGGCGCGGACCAGCGCGTCCACGACTACGTAATGGCGCAGGGGGAGGCGGTCCACTTCGTCGATGAGGTATTTGGACTTCTGAGTTTCCTGCTGCCGCTCTATCAACGTGAGGGCAAGAGCTACCTGACGATCGGGCTTGGATGCACCGGCGGGCGCCATCGCTCGCCTGTGCTCGCGCGTGAAATGGCCGCGCGCCTCAAAGCCGCCGGCTACGAAGCCTGGGTGCGCGACCAGGATATTACGAAGTAACGCGACCCGTGGCGCTCAGTTCATGATGCTTCCGCAATCTACGTTGAGGGTCTGGCCGGTCATCCCTTCGGCGCGCGGCGAGACGAGGAACAGCGCGACGCGCGCAACTTCGTCCTCGGTTGCCATCCGCTGCAGCGCGGTCTGCGACAGGAATCCCGCGCGTACCACCTCGTAAGGCTGCTTCAGCGCTTCCGCCCGCGCGCGCATCACGCGTTCGATCCGATCACCCTCAATTGCGCCCGGACAGATACAGTTGCATCGGATACCGCGCGCGCCCCATTCGGCGGCGACCGTCTGCGTAAGCCCGATCATCGCCCACTTCGACGCCGCATACGGCGAGCGCAGCGGATAGCCGCGCCGTCCCGCGCCCGACGAGATATTCAGGATATTTCCCGCGCGCTGCTTGTCCATCGTCGGCAGCACGGCACGCGTCGCGAGCCACGTGCCCGTGAGGTCGATGTCGATCGTTTCCTGCCATTCGGTGAGCGAGATCTCGGTGATGCGCTTGGTGGGCCCCGAGATGCCGGCATTGTTGACGAGGATATCGATCTGGCGGAATGCCTTTACGGTTTCATCGGCCATCTTCGCGCAGTCTGCCTCTTTCGAAACGTCGCAGGCGACCCACTTCGCACGCGCACCGAGCTTCTCGACCTCGACCGCGGTCTCCTTCATCTTGTCAACCGAGCGCGCCGCCAGCATCACGGAGGCGCCGGCCTTCGCATAAGCGAGTGCGATCTGTTTGCCGATTCCATAGCCGCCGCCGGTGATGATTGCGGTCTTGCCGCTTAGTTCGTTCATCGCGGAAATCCCCTGAAAGCGCGGCATTTAGCCGCGGTTGATGGGCCGACTTTAGTGCCATCCGGGCACGCGGACAATCGCGGCTGGTGCCGACGGTTGGTTCTTGTTTCAATCCTTAGAAGCCTCCTATCATTGTGCACTCTGGATGGCTGCCGTATCCCCAATCCAAAAAAGCCGCCGCAGTCCGAATCCGCGCCGTGCGGCCGTGCTCAATTTCGTCAAGATCGCGATCATCATCTTCCTGGTTGGCGGCTCGATCTGGCTCCTGCTGAACCATGCCGAATGGTTCGAGAACCCGGCCATCGTCAAATCCGAAGTCGTGCAATGGGGCGCGTGGGGACCATTGGTTTACATGCTGCTCTACGCTGTGGGGCCGTCATTCCTGGTGCCCGGGGCGGTGATGACGATCGCGGGCGGCCTCGCGTTCGGTACCGCGCGGGGCTCCGTTTATTCGCTGATCGGCGCGGATGTGGGCGCGATCGTGGCGTTCGGCGCGGGGCGTTTTTTGGGACGCTCGTTCGTCGAGAGCATCGTCGGTCCACGCTTCGAGACGATGATGAAACGGATCGCGCGCAACGGCTTTCAGATCATTCTGTATCTGAGAATCGTTCCGGTGATTCCATACAACGCGCTGAACCTGCTCGCAGGCGCGACGCCAATCACGTTCCACGACTACTTCTGGGCGAGCATGATCGGCATGATCCCGGGGACGATCCTGTTCGCATTCCTCGGCGACGCGCTATGGCATCCGCTGTCGGCGCGCTTTTTTCTTGCCCTCGCACTAATCGGTGTGTCGCTCGCATGCGGCGAGTTCTGGCGCCGCTGGTCCAAGGTGAAACTCGAGGGCTGAGCGGCGACTCGCTTACGTCCCGGATTCCCAGCTTGACAGGTAGTGCCGCTGCTCCGCAGTCAGCGTATCGATCTTGATGCCCATCGCGGCGAGCTTGACGCCCGCGACTTCCTCTTCGATCGCGATCGGCACCTCGTGCACCTTGACCGGTAGCTGCTCTTCCTTCGTCACCCACTCCGAGGCGAGCGCCTGCGTCGCGAAGCTCATGTCCATCACCTGTGCGGGATGGCCTTCTGCGCAGGCGAGATTCACAAGCCGCCCCTGCCCGAGCAGGTATAGCGTGCGATCATTCGAGAGACGGTACGCATCGACACCGTCGGTGATGTTGCGATCGATCTTCTTTGAGGAGTCGTTGAGATAGGCGACATCGATCTCGACATCGAAGTGGCCCGAGTTGGCGAGGAACGCGCCGTCCTTCATCAGGGCGAAGTGCTGCGACGTGAGCACGTGCTTGTCGCCCGTCGCAGTGACGAACACGTCGCCGACCTTCGCCGCGTCGTTCATCTTCATCACGCGGAACCCGTCCATCGCGGCTTCCAGCGCCCGAATCGGATCGACCTCGGTGACAATTACGTCGGCGCCGAGCCCGCGGGCACGCAGCGCGATACCGCGCCCGCAGTATCCGTATCCGCCCACTACGACAACTGAGCCCGCGATCAGGATGCCGGTTGCGCGGATGATTCCGTCGAGCGTCGATTGTCCTGTCCCGTAGCGATTATCGAACAGATGCTTGGTCTGGGCGTCGTTGACCGCGACCACCGGGATTTTGAGCGCGTGATCTTTCTCCATCGCGCGGAGCCGAATCACGCCCGTCGTGGTTTCTTCCATGCTGGCGCGGACTTCCTCGGCGCGATCCTTGTACTCGGTGTGCAGGAGGCTCACGAGGTCGGCGCCGTCGTCCATCGTGATAGTCGGGCGGCGCTCGAGCACGGCGCGGAGATGGCTGTAGTAGGTGTCGCGATTCTCGTCGTGAATCGCGTAAATCGGGATGGCGTATTCTTTGACCAGCGCGGCCGCAACGTCATCCTGCGTCGAGAGTGGATTCGACGCGCAGGCGAATACGTCGGCGCCGCCGGCCTTCAGCGCGCGCAGCAAGTTGGCGGTCTCACAGGTGATATGCAGGCAGGCGCCCAGGCGCTCGCCCTTAAGCGGCTGCTCGCGCGAGAAGCGCTCACGGATTCGTCGCAGCACCGGCATCTGGCGGTCGGCCCATTCGATTCGCCGATGGCCCGCGCCCGCGAGGCCAAGGTCATGAACGTCGTATTCAGGGATATTCGCAATCGCGCGCGCCTTGGGCGCGGCCTTGCGCTTGGAAGCAGTCGTCGCCATCGGATTTTTACTCCGCGAGATTTTGATGTTGGTCAGATAACGCCGCTTCAGCGACCGTTGTTCTTGAACGTGCTTTTCAGCGTCTCCGCCATGTTCACCCGTTCCCATGGGAAGAGCCCATCGACGGGTTTGCGCCCGAAGTGTCCGTAGGCGGCGGTCGCCTGGTAGATCGGGCGTTTCAGGTCGAGCGTGCGGATTATGCCGGCAGGGCGGAGGTCGAACAGCTCGCGCAGCGTTGACGAGAGCTTGTCGTCCGCTACGATTCCCGTGTCGAACGTATCGATCAGGATCGAGACTGGCTCGGCGACGCCGATCGCGTATGCCACCTGGATTTCGCACTTGCGCGCGAGCCCGGCCGCCACGACGTTCTTCGCCACGTGGCGCGCCATGTAGCACGCCGATCGATCCACCTTGCTCGGATCCTTGCCCGAGAACGCGCCGCCGCCGTGCCTCCCGTAACCGCCATACGTATCGACGATGATTTTGCGGCCAGTGAGACCGCAATCGCCGTGTGGCCCGCCGATCACAAAGCTGCCGGTCGGGTTGACGTGATAGACCGTGGCCTTCGTGAGGAACTGTGCGGGAATTGTCTTCTTGATGAGCTGCTCGATGATCATTTCGCGAATCTCGGCATGCTTCACGTCGGGCTTGTGCTGCGTCGAGATCACCACGGCGGTGACTTCGACCGGGCGGCCATCGACGTAGCGCACCGTGACCTGGCTCTTGGCATCGGGGCGGAGCCACTTGATCGCGCCCGACTTGCGAAGCCCGGCGAGGTTTTCCATCAGCCTATGCGCCATCGCGATCGGCAGCGGCATCAGCTCGGGCGTTTCATCGCACGCGAAGCCGAACATCAGGCCCTGGTCGCCTGCACCCTGCTCTGCGTGTAGTCCCTGACCTTCGGTGACGCCTTGCGAGATATCGGGTGACTGCGGCTCGATCGCCATCAGCACCGCGCAGTTGTTACCGTCGAATCCAACTTCCGCCGAGTCGTAGCCAATCCCGAGCGCAACCTTGCGCGCGATATTCACGTAGTCGGGCTTGGCGCGGCTCGTGATCTCGCCGGCGAGGACGATAAGGCCGGTTTTGGCGAGCGATTCGAGCGCGACACGCGAGTTTGGATCTTCCGCGAGTAGGGCATCGAGCACGGCGTCGGAAATCTGATCGCACATCTTGTCGGGATGGCCCTCGGAGACCGACTCCGACGTGAAGACAAAATTCTTAAGCGGCATTTCGCTGGTAGCTCCTTGCAGTCAACGATGAAACCGAGACCGGCGTCAGCCCGAACGAGCCGGCACGGGATGGGAAAAGATGCGGTCGGTTAGATTCAATGTGGGTCGCTGTGCACGTCCGCGGACCTCGAAAAAACCTTTAACCACGGACGTTTTTCGGATTACGAACGTATAACCGACCCCACCCGTCGAATCAAGTTCGAGGGTCCGGAAGGGCGCCTATTCCTCGCCGAAGCGATCCTCGAACAACTGTTGCACGGCGCGCAGCGCTTCCTTCGCGTCGTCACCTTCGGCGCGAACTTTGAGCTTGGTGCCGATCGCGGCGCCGAGCATGATTAGGCCGGTCACGCTCCTCGCGTTCACCTTGTTTTTGCCCTTGATAATTGAAACCTGTGACTTGAAGCGGGCGGTGGTCTGCGCAAGCGTGCTCGCCGCGCGCAGATGCATCCCCAGACGGTTTTTGATCTCCACCGTCGCCTCCGCCACATTCACGAGCTTAACGATAAAGGTAACTGACGCGGCGGTAAACGTCTGACTCGCGCTAATTGCCGTTGCGGGCGGCGCGCGCCTCTTCGGATTCGGGCTGGCGATGAATCTCGATTGGGAAGAGTTCCCAAAGTAACGCTTCGATCGCAGCGTCGCGCGTCGTGCCGTGTGCCGCTCGCCATTTGCGAAGCGGAATGACGGCCTTCGCCATATTGCGATGACCGCCGGCGCTGCCGATCTCGCCGAACAGACTTTTCACCGCGGCGCCCGCGTTGGCGCGACCCACGCCATAGTTGCGCACTGAAATGACGAGGTTCGAGCCGAGCTTGCCCGCGACTGCGACCCACTCCACACCCTCGAACTGCAGGCAGAAATCAGCCATCTGCACGATCAAATCGTCCCGCTCGACTCGTCCAAGATTCATCACGAGCAGGCCGTCCTGGATTACGAGTCGTTTCATCGCGCGCGAAAGGATCTGGGCGAAGCTTACCGGCAGCTCCGGACGGTCGATCAGCTTCAGCATCGAATAGTTGGCGAGCGGATAGAGATGCGTGAAGGCCTGGATATCGTCCTCGGTGACGTGGCGCGAGAGCAGCAGCGTATCGCTGCGGATGCCGTAAAGGAGGGCAGTCGCGAGCCGCTCGCTGATACGCTCGTTCGCGGTCATCAGGTACTCAGTCATGATCGTGGCCGTTGCGCCGTACTTGGTGCGCACGTCCTCGAACGGTGCGTTGGGACCCTCGTAACCCGGATGATGATCGATCACGATATCGGCGCGCGGCAGCTTTTCGCCGAAGTACGGCGGCTGCACATCGACCATCGCGATCATGTCGAAGGTGGTCAGTTCTTCGGTGCTGGCGGGCAGAATCTCGATCTCCAGCAGATGCACCATCGTGCGGTTTTCAGGCCGCGTCACGGGCGCGAAGGAGAAGAGCGGCGTGGTCTGCTTGTTGCGCCCGAGCAGCGTTCTGAGCGCCATCGCGCTCGACATCGCGTCAGGGTCGGGATCGTCCTGCAATACGATCGCAACGCGATCGCCCTCGCTGACCAGCGCGCGCAATTCCTTGATTTTCTGCTTGGTGAAGGACTGATCCATATCAGGTCAAAAATCGATGCCGGCCGCGCCATCCGCGGCAGCAGTCGCGAAACTACGGCAATAGCAAATTCGTGGCGAGGCTGGTTGTGGAGCTTATCGCGTACGGAAGACCGTCGGGGTCCGTGGACGTTACCATCGGAGTTTCGGAACTATCATAGGCCTCTGATCTGAGGCAAATCAGGTACAATTAAATCTATCATGAACTCCACTGACCGCGCAGATACCATCGTCCACTGCGTGATTTGCCGCCGCCCGGCGCGCGAATGGTTCGTCAAAATCGCCATCGAAGACGCGGCCTCTTTCCGCCAGGAGGCCTTTATCTGCGCCAATTGCGGGGTTAAGCTCAGGCTCGCCTCTGAAAAAACGCGCGATCTTCAGATTGATCCTTGGGTGCACGAGGCTTTCGCGCGAATTCTCCGCGGCCGGGAACCTGATAAGGAAGTGCCCTGAAACGATGGCGGGAGCGTCGCCGAATCCACAACAAACACCTCTTTCCGGCGGTCTTTGGCCCTACGAGGAGGCCGCCAAGCTCAAAGAACGCGTTGCCTCATACGAACCGGAGCGCCCGGTGATTTTCCAGAGCGGCTTCGGCCCAAGTGGCCTGCCGCACCTCGGGACGCTCGCCGAAGTGCTGCGGCCTTCATACGTGCGGCGGGCGTTGCAGCAGATCGAGCGGTCGCGACCGTCGCGGCTCATCGTCTTCATCGACGACATGGACGGGCTCCGCAAGGTTCCCGAGAATGTGCCGAACCGCGAGCGGATGAAGGCGCATCTCGGCAAGCCCGTCTCGCGCATCGAGGATCCATTCGACGACGGTCATGCAAGCTTCGCCGATCACATGATTTCGCAGCTCGGCGGCTTTCTCGCCCCGGTTGAAGTTGACTACGAGTTGATCTTGTCGTCGCAAATGTACGCGAGCGGCGGCTTCGACCAGGCTCTGAAGCTCATTCTCGAAAAGCATCGTGAGATTATCGCGCTCGTCACGCCGACGCTTCGCGATGAGAATCGCAAAGGATGGTCGCCGTTCATGCCGCTCTGCCCGAACTGCGGGCAGGTCAATTCCACGCTGGTCACCGCCTATCATGCGGACCGCGCGACGGTCGAATTTTCGTGCGAGCGGACCTTCGGCGGCGCGCACGGATGCGGCTTCAAGGGTGAGCAGACGATTCTTGGCGGCAACGCCAAGGTGCAATGGAAAGTTGACTGGGCGCTCCGCTGGTACGTGCTAAAGGTCGACTACGAACTCTACGGCAAGGACCTAACAGACTCGGTGCGGCTCTCGGGCCCGATCGTCAAGCTGCTCGGCGGCAATCCTCCGCTCGGCTTTCC
>JASHQJ010000189.1 GCA_030037595.1 Candidatus Binataceae bacterium | reverse complement strand
CGCCAGTGGATCCCCGAGTCGACGCGTCCGAAACCGACGTTGGACGCCAGCTTGTTGAGTTCGCCGCCGACTGTAATCTGGCCGGCGTCAGCGCCCGTGTAGGGCATCACGCCCAGGCCGTCTGCGGTGGGTACCAGAGGATGGGGAATCACGAAGGTCTCATCGAAGAACCACTTGAGTATCGTCACAGCCGCACCAGCGGCGGTTGCGTGTCCGGAGGGGTAGGACGGGTGCAGCGGGCACCCCTCGGGATACGAGAGCGGAATGAAATAATTGCCGTTACGCGTAAAGACGGCGGCGGCCGCCTTCGAGTTCAGAACACTCGAGTCAAGCGGATAGCTCTTCTGTCCGGTCAGGGTGAAATGAACCAGTCCCGAAGTTTCCTCCGGCCGCGCCATCCGATGAACGAACCACTTCTGGAACCACGCGTTCTTGATAGCGCGCGAGATCACTTCTGCCACGAGCACTTCAACCATCGGGAGACCGAAGGTAATGAACCCGGTTTCGGACTTGAGGGTTGCGGGATATGGATTACCGGAGTTCAATGGCGCTTTCATCTGCAGCAGCATCAACGCGGCGATGAGGTACTCCTGGTACAGAACGTCGTTGTGGACGTACTCGGCGAGATCGCGCGCGGTGCTGAGAAACCTTAGCTGGGGGTCAGGGTTCGAAGGCGAAAGCGGCGACGGCGCGCCGTTCTGAATGTTCAGCCACGACGCGGCATCGATCCCGAAATCTCCGGGAAGCGTGGTCTGATAGCCGACGAACGGCATCACACCTATGGTAAACGGCTGCAAGAAGAACTGTGAAACATACGGCCCGATCAGGTCTCCCGAAGTGAACCCGCGAGCAAAGCTCTGCGGGGTAACATTGCCTCCGATCTTAGGACCCGTGAACGCCGGAAGATTGCTCAGCTCCGAGGCCGCAGCTGCAATCGTGGGGTCGGCAGCGTAGTTCTCGAACGGAATGTCCCGCACCAGCGCCTGCCAGTATGCCTCGACCATCTGTGCGGCAAGGCCTGGACTGGTCAGCGTATCGAAAGGCGGGATCGCGCTTTGCGACTGGTCAAGAGTCTCCAGATCGAATGCTATGCCGGACTGCGGATCGACCAGCTTCTCGGTACCGCCCATCGTCAGGGCGTCGAAGTCGGCTCGCTTGCCGGTCTGGACCGCGGCCAGGTACGCCGCGTAGACGTTGGGATCGACTTCGCCAAATGAGTTGTGCGGGAAACCCTTAGTGAAATTCGCGATGCCGGTGGGGTAGGTTGCCTCGTCCCCGTTGCTGATTTGGGGGGCGGGATTGACCTGATGATCGTCAGCCGCCGCGTTGACACGGTTGTTGAAGGATTGGTCGCGCCGAGTCTTGAAGTTCAGGGTGCCTGGACCCGAGAGAACGTCGGGCATTCGCTGATGAGCCCCGGAAGCGATAGATGCAATCGGAACGGTTAGACTGGCAGCACCAAGCCCTTTTAAAAAAGCGCGCCTGCTGTGCGAAGAAATCCGAGTCTGGCTCTTGGAAGCACTATGTTCAGCCATGATTAAACCACCCCTGTAGCTGTCGCGGACTTTTTTTCGGTATGCGATCGCCCCCGCGAGTTCAGCGATGCGTACTCTACGTTTGTAATTGGACCAATTTAACGAAATCGACACTAGTTCAGACGCAAGCGATGATGCGTGCAAAAGACCCTGACGGGCGGTGCCGATGGTGAAGGCGCAGGGCCGTCATCCATTCGCCGGCGGATGGGACGATGGCTGCTCCGCGTTGAGATACTCATCCGCACCCGCCCAGTTCTCGTCGCCCGTGTCCTAACGCCCCTTGATCAACCAGACGCTATCTCCGCTTCGCGCCGCTCTCAGTGGTAGCGTCCACTCCGCTAGATGCCGCAGAGTGGGTCAAACCTTATTCGTGGCTAGGGGCGTCGGCATTATCGGTACGAAGGGCCTGCGGTGAGTCGCCACACTCCACCCGGCGACCAGCAGTTTTCGCATCGCGGCGATGATTGCAACTTTGCCTGGTTTGCCTGCGGCCCGGAGCCGTTCGTAGTACTGCCGGAGCCACGGATTACGCGGCACCATTTGTAGAACCACCATGAAGAGCGCTTTGCGCAAGCGAGCGTTCCCCAACGGGATCGCCGGCCTTTTCGTGAAAGTTTCTTACCCGATTGCCGGAGGCGCGGGATCACGCCGACGTAGCTCGCGATCGCGCCGGGGCTTTCAAAGCGGGCTGGATCTCCGAGCTCCGCGATCAGACAAGCCACCGTCAGCGGACCCACGCCTTCGATAGTCATCAGCACTCTGCCCACCTCGTGATCGTCGAGTTTGCGTTCGACGTCCCGCGCCAGATCCTTCAGTCGGCGCCTTAGCACATCCAGACCCTCACACTGGTATTTAATCCGCAGCCGATACGCGGCTCAGAGTGATGGGCCCCAACGGATCTTTCGGCCGCCTCGATCAGATTGCGCGCCAACTCCTTGCCGATCTTGGTGAGCCGTCATAAACGATCCGCGCGAGCTTCTTCACCGAGACGCCGCGGAACGATGCTGCGGTCGGATAGCGCGACGGAATCGTGGCTGCGAGCTGGCTTTCGGGCGTCAGCACATAACGGGTGAACTCCGGAAAGCCGAGATCGACCGCTCGATGTAATTGCCTCAGACGGTCGGCGAAGTCCTTCGCAAGTCGCTCGCCCAGCCGCTCCAGCTCATGCAACTCTTCCGTGACAGAATCGGGCAAGTGCGCCGGTCGCGGTCGTTTCTGCTGAGCGAAGCGCGCGATCCCAAGTGCATCGATCGCATCGGTCTTGGTGCGCCGTAGCTCCTCCTCGGCAAAGCGAGCAGTGCGCAGTGGGTTCAGCACTGCCGACCGCATAATCCTTCGCGATCAGAGCCACGAATAGATTGCGCCAGTAGTGCCGGTTGCTTCCAGCGCCACCAGACAGTCATCGGGCGAACCCAGCAGCTCGACCAGCCCTGCATACCCAGAAGCGTCTTCACCGAACGGACTGGAGCGACACAAGACCTCTCCCTGCTCATTGAGCACCGCCACCATATGACGCTCGGCTCCAATGTCAATTCCCGCAAACCGTATCATCCCACCTCCTTCCTTCACTCGGTTCCGTGCCTCGGAGCCGGAACTCGCGCTCTTGCTTGCCTATGCGAGGACGCCTTTTGCGCCTCTGGATACCGTTCGAGCCTTGAGCCCCGGACGAGGGCGCCAATCTAGCGCACAAGGATTTACCTTCAGCACGGCCGGCGGCGACACCTCTCCGGGGAGCCTTCCGCATGTTAGCCGATCTCTATCATTGGTTGGCTCGCCGCGATCGGCGTCGTTGGCCAGGGAAAAGAGTCCTGGCCTGCCTCCGCAGATCGTGGCGCCTTCGCATCTCGGATTCTAAACCCCGCCCCATGCCCCACCACATTTTTTCCTCGGCCTCCAGAGGATGAGAGGCCGAGGAAAAAATGTTCAGTTCCTCTTTCACTTTTAGCGAGCAGGAGCATCGGCAGTGGACACCATACAAGCACGCCGGTTCAGTTAAGAGCGCGTCAAACCGACCCGGTGGTTTTGCCGCTCAAGCCATTGCTCCGGAAGCTATCGGGATTTCGATTTGTTTTTCACGTACCGCAATGAGTTTCTCATCAACGGCCAAGGCCTCAGAGACCTCCCCGCTGCTCCGAATGCTCCCGGCAAATATGAGGAAAGGATCGAAGTCAGCGGCACCAATTGCGGCCCCCTCATGAAAACGTACGCGATGGAGCACAAGGGCGGATTCGACGCAAGCTGGATCGCAAATCCCTAGAAAAGCGAGAGAGGCCGAACCCTTGCGAGTTCGGCCTTCCCAAAAACTCCCGGCCAGTATTCTGGACAGGCGCTCCTGTCGCGATGCCCAGTCTAATTGCCCGCGATCTGCAGCCCAAGTCGAAACCAGAGCGATTCTGGAACTTACACTAAATGGGCTGACATCCAAATTGACAGCCACCACACTATCGACGGGCGGACAAGGGCGGAAGAAAGGGTCAGCTAGTAATCCGAAATGCTAACGGTTTGCTACTCACTGAACGTCAGCGGACGACTGCCAGTCGAGCTTGGAATCCTCTGGGGCGAAAGCTCCGCACGAGTCCATCGACACCCGCGAGTTGACCACCAACTTGACCACCAAGCGGACGGACAATCGCGGAAAATAGATACCGGTGCGGACAGAGACTATACGGAATCGCTCAGGATGGACGCGGGCGAACGGTTATCCGTCTACCTCTCTCGTCGGGAACGCGGGTTCGACTCCTGCTGGGGTCACCAGAACGTTGTCATTTATCCTGCAAGATTTAAAAGCTGCCGCACGGTAATCTGCCGAGCGGCGCGATCCGCCGTCATGCTTCTCGATTCGGCTAGATGAAACAACGAAGGTCGGGCAGGTATTGAGATGACCCCAATGCTGAAGGCTTCGAAGGAGTTCATTCAACAGGTGCTTCGCGATTTCAGCGGCGACGAGTGCCCTTCGATGGCGGCCGCGTTGGCCTACGCGACGCTGTTCGCGCTTCCTTCTCTGCTGCTGATCATTATCTTCATCGCCGGGCTCGTTCTTGGTCCGAAAGCGGCGAGCGGTGAGATCCAGGCTCGCCTCAGCGGCGCAATCGGCCCGCAAGCTGCGGGACAAATCCAAACCATGGTCGGCGGCGTCGCGCGAAATCGTGCCGGCGGATTGGTGGCGACTGCACTTGGAATCATTGGCCTGCTTGTCTCCGCGACCGGAGTGCTGATGCAGCTTCAGCAGTGCCTCAACAAAGCCTGGAAAGTGAGGGTGGTAGGCTCCGGCATCCGGGACTTCGCGATGAAGCGCGTTCGCTCCGGCCTTTTGCTGGTGGGCGTTGGAATTCTTGCGATGGTTTCACTTGTGGCAAGTTCGCTGATTTCCACACTCGCCAGTATGCTGCCCTTTGCGGGTGCTGCCCACGTGGCCGAGATGGTCACGTCGCTGGTGATGTTCGCGTTTCTGTTCGGGGCAATTCTAAAGATCCTACCCGACGTGCAGTTGAGCTGGGGGGATGTCTGGATTGGTGGCCTGTTCATCGCAGCGCTGTTTGTGATCGGAAAATTCCTGATCGCGATTTACCTGGCACATGCGGGGAAGGCGAGCGCATACGGAGCCGCCGGATCTCTCGCGCTGATTCTGACGTGGGCGTACTACTCGGCCCTGATTCTGTTGCTGGGAGTGGAATTCACCCAGGTGTGGGTTCGTCAGCGGGGACGCGATGCTCCCCCGAGAGAGGGCGCCGTCCGGCTTCAGGCCGCAGGTCAGACTATCGGCCCGGAACCTCCCTGACTTCTTATTCCATCAGTGCAAAAGAAATGGCGGCGCTGTAAAAACGTCGCGGCGCCATTGTCACGCGGGGGAGATTGATCAGATAGCCGGTTCGAGAGAGATGGTACCGCCCTTGTCGCCGCGGAACTCCTTGCCGCATCCCACGTACTTGTAGGTTCCCGAGATCCCGCTGGCACTGATCTCAGTAGCAGTGAACTTGACTTTGCAGGCCTTGTTCTTGAAGTCAGTGCTGCCGAGTTCCAGGGTGGCGCCTTTTGTAGTGACCTTACCCGTGAAGTCTCCAAGAAAACCGAATGCGCTCCATGCGCCGCTGATCTTGTTTTGCTGTTTTGCTCCGTGATCGAGAGCTTGATCTCTCCAGCACCCAGGTCGTCATCGATGATTCGTTCCTACCCACGAACCCACAACGTTGATGTCCGGAGACTCCACATCGGCGCTTGCCTCTACCTCCGACATGTCCCGGGCGTGAGCGCTTCGCGCGGTTCCTAGCGTGGACATTGCGGTGAGCATGAACGCGGCGCCCGCGATCACACCGGCGTGAAGTAGGGCTCTTGCAGTCAGCTTCATTTCCAGATTCCTCAAATTCCTCATATTGGCGTCGCTTCGCAGCATGCTCGCATCCCTGCTTTCACACTCGGGCTGCGACCGTCTATTTGGTGGGAGTAGCTCAGCAAGAGCGATGCCAGCGCGGAATAAGGTGGGAATGCTAATGTTCATTCGCGAGTGCAACGTTTCAATGATCGTAAACATCTGGTTGCGCTCGCGACTGGCGCCTTCGGCTACGAAAGAAAGCTGTGACTGTTGGCTCCAATGCGCCAACTGAAACCGCAGGCTCTCTCTCGGGACTGTCG